>JAOUFU010000444.1 GCA_029858035.1 Phycisphaerae bacterium | reverse complement strand
CAATAGTTATACGCCACTTTAACTGATACACGCGAAAGGATGTTCGCCTTCATGTACAGGAGAACCATCGTCGTAGATGTAGTGCAGGCAATCATCGTGGGGGGATTGCTGGCATTTTTCACGGCAAATCGGATCACGGCAAATCGGATTCTAGGATTATTCACCTTTCTGCCAGAAAGAACCAACTCCAGCGGCATAATCCAGGGCATCTTCATCGGCATCGCCCTGGCGATCATCACGACAACCCTGATCCTCGACGATGAGGCGAAGGCAATACAAACCACGACCAACGGGTGGAACACGATTACGCAATGCAATGTGCCCGGCAACGGCATCATGCTGCGGGCCGTAGGCGCCAAATTCCTGCCCGCCGCCAACGTGCTGGAAGAGGCGGCGTACTGGACGACGACCGTCGACAGCACGGGGCGGGCGCTGAGTGGCCAGCACAATTACGTCCTGCACTTTCCCGCGGGGCAACTCCCGCCGAACAATGCATTCTGGTCGCTGACCATGACCGATGTTCGAAATTACATGGTGAGTAATCCGGCCAACCGCTTACGGCCTTGCAAAGCTGATACAGCTTGCACCGTTAAGCTCAAACTGATAAAGAAAATAATATGAACAACAGAACATCCACTATTCTGACGGCACTCAACGGCGTGATATGCGGCTTTTTCTTCATCCGTCTATTCTTCTTTCCCCAAACAAGAACTGTGCGTAATGACGTGGTGCAAGGCATCCTTATCGGGGGCGGGCTGGCGTTTGTGACGGCTCAAATTTACGCGAGGATCAAGGCCACGAAAGTCAACGGCTGGATCACCATTTTCGGATCCGGCGTGCCCGGCAATGGCATGTTGTTCAGAGCCGCGTGCGCCCAGATATTTCCTGGCCCAGTAAACGTACCGCAAGAGGCGATGTATTGGACGACGTCCGGAGATGGCGCGGGTCATACGCTCTCCGGAGAGCATGACTACATCATGCACTTCCCGCCGGGCGGTCTTCCGCCGAACAATGCATTCTGGTCGCTGACAATGGGCGATGCGCAAAATCGCTTTGTGCCGAATCCGATCAATCGATACAGCGTGAGCGATCGCTCTGGACTCGTGCCGAACGCCGACGGCTCCGTTGACATTTACATTCAGAACACCGCTCCGGCAGGCCATGAATCCAACTGGCTGCCCGCGCCCTCGGGCAAGTTCATACTCTGGCTGCGCGTGTATATGCCCGGCGCGGCCATTCTCAATGGCGAGTATTCGGTACCGCCGATTGTCGAGGTGTAATGATGACTCATATGGAGCATTTGCTTTTATTCGGTCTGATCATGGTCGCGGCATGGTTCCTTGTCACCTACTTTTGGCCACGCATGATGCTGTCCGTGTACAAGAGAGGGATCCTCGTTAAAGGAGGAGGCGACGGCCCCATCCCGGTCAATACGCTCTACACGGAGCCCCAAGCGCTTTTTGCAGATCCCCTCCACCCGCCCGCCTCGGCCTCAAAATTGATGACTACCGGCGTGAACCGCGACACGCTCCCTACAATCGGCTGGCTAGACCTCAGGAAAGGACCGCAAATCTTGCATGTGCCGGACATGGCCGGCCGCTACTACAGCGTGCAGTTCACTGATCCGTCGAACAACACTAATTTTGCCTATGTCGGCAAACGCACCACGGGAACCGAGGCCGGCGACTATCTCATTACAGGACCAGGTTGGAAAGGACAGATACCGAGTGGCATGCCGCACATATCCTCGCCGAACAATTCGGTGCTCGTGCTCGGACGCGTGCTCGTGGAAAGTGACAGCGATGTGGCGAATGCCTATGATCTTTCGAAGCAGATAAAGCTAACGCCACTCAGTGACTGGCAACCCGGACAGTAGCAGTTGAAAAGCGGCCCAACACCGGCTGCAGCGGACGGGCGGCCTGCATCCGCCCGAGGGCATGCAGCGCAATAATTGGCTTGACGAGCCCTGCAAGCCTCGTCCCGCCGCCCGCCGCCGAGCCCAACCGTTGGGCGGCTTCGCCAATTGAATATCAAAATCGATAACACATTAGGAGAAAACTCATGGGAACAGCAAAAATTCAAGGACAGATTTGGGGAACGCGAGCAAGAGACTGGGCTGAGGTGCAGGCTGGTGGCCGCTCATCAAGCTGAATTGGCGGCTTTGAACGCGCGGATTGCGGCGTTGGAAGCACGGTTGGATAAAGACAGTCATACGCATCCGCGGCTACATCTCGACCATGCGCAAACAAGGTTTCTCCATCCTGGACGTGTTGACCGCCGTTTTTGTCGGTCAGCCGCTGATGCCGCAGCTACAGGGCTGAACTGTTACAAAAAATGAATACAAACAAAAAGACCACAAGAATGGCAGGGTTCCTCAATCTGTCCAAACTAACTATTGGGGGAGGAGTAGTATTCTGGGTAACTACCATCGCAACTTCCCTGCTTCCCATCGCAGCAGAGTATAGAACTGCCTTTTCAAAAGCGAATATTCAAACGGTTTGGGTTGGTTCTTTGCCTGCTGGATTGATTATCGGATGTTGCGTCAGTTATTCTTTGCTTCGTTTTTTTGACAAGATTCCAACAAAGAATCCAATTCTAAAATCCGTGATAATAAGCCTCATCGCCCTAGTCATTGCCACAATCCTAATCCTAGTTCCCCAAAGTTTTCTTGGGCAGAGAGATGTCTTGCATTACTCCCTCATCGGCATAATGCTTGACGTACCAAGGTTTCTCTTTCTTGGAATAGTTGTTGGCTATCTATACAAAAGGCTGTACGAGTCAGCCTAATGCGCGCGTGTCGGGTTATTCCCTATTCAATGGAGGCAAAAAATGAATACAAATAAAAAGACCGCAAGAATAGCAGGGTTCCTGTATTTCATCTACATAGTAGCCACAATGTTTGCAAACGCATCTCGCACTAAACTTGTAGTATTCGGAGATGCCATAGCAACAGCCAATAATATTCTGGCTTCTGAGTGGCTATTCCGTATCGGTTTTATGAGCGATGTCCTCGCTGGTGTTCTTTTCCTTTTGGCGGCTTGGGCTTTATACGTGTTATTAAAACCAGTCAATAAAAACATCGCTTTGCTTTTCTTGTTATTAAACTTGGGCGGTGTCGCTGTACAGTGCATAAATATGCTTAATCTATTTTCTGCCGTTCTGCTTTTGAGCGGTGCCGATTACTTGAAAGTATTCCAAATAGATCAATTGCGAACTTTAGCAATGTTCTTTCTCTATCTATATAAAAATGGGTTTATGATTGCCCAGTTCTTTTATGCCGCTTGGCTCTTTCCTCTTGGTTACTTGGTTTTCAAGTCAGGTTACCTTCCCAAAGTTCTAGGCATCATAGTGATGGTTGAGTGTTTTGGCTGGCTCATGTATCCTTTTCAGTTTTTCCTTTTCCCATCCTACGAAGTAATATCTTACCTAAGTTTCGCAGTTGGTTTTATTGGGGAATTTGGGCTTACTTTGTGGCTTCTGATTATGGGTGCAAAGGATCAACCATCAAGTCTTGCGCAATAAAGAACGCCCAACACAGCGTGCACTTGACGCTGGGGATTCTGCGGCACCGACGGCAAGCATTTTTCTGGCTTCGAGTATGTCCTGCTCCCAAACAGAGTCCACGTCTGGTTGTCGAGCTTGTCGAGACACGCCCCAGCGCCAGTAACGCAAGCCGTTGGGCGCCAGAGAAGGCTGTGAGTGTCGACGTTGTCTAGCGCGGTCGTTGAATCGGAGGCCCGGGCCTTACGCAGGCGCTAATTGAACTCCTCGTCTGTGAGCAACGGGTTCATGTTTGCGGCGGTCGTGAAGCGAAAGAACAAGCCGTAAGAAGGCCGGGCGAGCAAAGGCCAATGAAACAGAGCAGAAAGGCAAAGACAGAGATGCAAACAAAAGA
>JAOUFU010000443.1 GCA_029858035.1 Phycisphaerae bacterium | reverse complement strand
GCGTAATCACCGTACTGGCAGTACTGACGACAGTCGGTAGTGCCTGGGCGACAGACGCGGCGAAAAAAACGAGGGACCGGGGATTGCAGATGCTTCCGGCCGAGACTCTGTTCTGTGTCAGGGTAAGCAATCTCGACAGCACCTTAACGGCCGTGAATGAGTATCTTAAAGGTGTTGCCCCGGAGTCGTTCGATGTTAAAGATAAGGTGCTTTCCAAACTGGCAGAAAGGCTGGGCAGCGAGAAGCCGAAGGGAGTTAATGTAAAGGGAGCCTTCGCGATATTCGGCGTAAACCTGCCGAGTAAGGAGTCTTCAGTCAACCCCTTTGCCAACCTGTTTATAGGGGGTTTAGTACAGGTCAGGAATTACGACGACTTCGTCTCCGGAAATCCAAACGTGGGTGAAGCCGACGATGAGGGTATCTCCAAAATAACAGTGAACGGGCATGAAGAAGCGATCGTGACGAACAAGGGCCGGTTTGCGGTAATGTGTCCGACCAGGTTCCGGGAAAAGCTAATACGCTTCAAGAAGATGCGGATCGGCAGGAAACGCAGATTGGATGCTGTGCTGGACGAAAGCGAGAAGGAGTTGTTGAGGGCTTCGCCTATCTGGCTGTACGGAAATGTGCAGCAGGTTTCGAAGCAGTTCGCACCGATGATTTTTGCGCAGATCGAAGCGATGAAGGGATTGCTGAAGATGACACAGGAGCAGGGCAAGACCGCTATGGCGGATCCTGCCGCCATTGTCGACTTCTACAGCAAGATGTTCGAGATGCTGCTCAAGGGAACCGATCGGCTCGGCATCGGGATTGTGCCCACGGCCGAAAAGTGCACGTTTACGCTGCAATGCAAGGCCGTTGACGGCACGCTCCTGGCACAGTTGCTGGCCAGGCCTGAGGGCGGCGACCTCAGCGAATTGATCGGCTATCTCGAGAACGGGGCATTCATGAATGTTATCACCAAGGTCGATCGAAAGGGCATGAACATTGGCTACATGAAAATGATCGATTTTTTCGCCGCAATATCACCCGATGCCATGGGCAAGGCCGAGACCGAAAAGCTCAAGAAGCTGACCACCAGGTTCATCAATGCCATTGGCGATTGTGTTGCGATATCGATGAAGTCGGGCGGCGAGAAAAGCGGGCCGTTCGCCTTTAAGTACATCATCCAGGTCAAAGACGAACAAGCCTTCAAAGAGGTCATCGAAGAGGAATTCAAGATGATCGAGGAAGGGATGTTCGATAAGATTTATAAAAGCTTCGGCCTCGATGTCCATTTGAAAATCGAGCGCGAGACAGCTACTTACAGGGGCGTAGAGATAGGCTCGGCCAGGCTGTCGTTCAAAATGGCCGACGAGGATTCGCCAGAAGCCGAAATGATCGATAAGATCTGGGGTAAGGGGCTGCAATACCGCTTGGCGCTGCTTGATGGCTACTGTGCCTACGCTTTCGGCGGCGACAGCGATAAAATCATCCGCGGCCTCATCGACCAGGTCAAAGCTGGTGGGCCGGAAGAGTTAGCTTCAGAGATCAAGGCTGCCATCGACATATTGGAAGCCGACGATGAGAAAGACGATGAGGAGTATGATTTTGGCGGGACGGTCAACATCGTGCGGATGATTAACATGACGTCTGGATTTGTTGAGGCCTCGGGTGGGCCTCAGATCAAAACTCTGAACATGCCGACAAAGAGCAATATTGTTTTTGCCGGTCGGGCCCGAGAGGGTAAGCTTTTCGTCGAGAGTGTGCTGCCGAAACAACATCTGCTCGAGATAAAGGCCGCGGGTGAGAAGTTCGGTGAAGAGATGGACAGAGGCGTGAAGGTGAAGGTGAAGGAGATGCAAAAGAAGAAGGAGATGAAAGAGACCCAGTAGGGTCCCGGTTCGCATGATATACGATAGACCGGCGATATAGTACAGGCTTTAGAACAGAGTAGTAGTAAAACCGGCGCTATTTACCACAGAGGCGAAGTGATACTGATATGGGAAAGTTATTGGTTGATTTATCGATATTTCAATCAATAACAGGCTACAACGGGAGTGCAACCGTACAACCTGTTACCTGCTAATCCCATGAAAATGTATATTTTATAAGTGCTTGTACATTAGTAGTTTATTAAAAGAATAAAAATTGGTCAACTTTTCAATATCCTCCTCTTTTCAGGATCGACACTTATTGCTTTTATGATTGCAGCAACTCGTCCTGGGCTCTATAATAACCCTGCGCATAACTATGTTCGTATACGTTCACTGCTGCTGTCTCATTGTATGCCAAAGTATATTTGCAGTGAGGAATGTCGATGAACGATACAGGTTAGAAAAGCGATAACCGGCCACGCAATGAGGATTCCACTCCGGCCGCGGACATTGACGACTCAACAGTAGGGCCGGGTGGGCAGGAATCCACGAAAAAATGTCATTGCGATGAGGCCGAAGGCCGGCGCGGCAATCTCATTAATCATTCATCCTTAATCATTCATTACGGGTCACGAGCGAAACGTGAGTTGACG
Source organism: Phycisphaerae bacterium (assembly GCA_029858035.1). GTDB lineage: Bacteria > Planctomycetota > Phycisphaerae > Sedimentisphaerales > Anaerobacaceae > CS2-K091. Next base: position 1,392 of record JAOUFU010000443.1, on the reverse strand, counting down.
CCGCGAAAACCGCCCCATTCACTCACTATACTATTGCCGGCACCCTCCGCCGAATACGAACCATCCACAGCCGGAAAAGAGGCGGAGCAGGCGGTTGCCGTCTGCCCCGCCCCAATGAGCTACGAGTTAAATAACTTCAGCTCGCACAAAGAGGAACGGATAGCCGGGAGGCGACTGCTCGCCGCTGAATTCGAATATCGTGCTCTCGTTGGGAGGATTAGGAGGATCGCCAACCGGAATGCTATCATCATCCGGGTATCCACAATGGAAACGATAATTCAGCACCTTGCGACCAGTAAAATCCATCAGGTGCAGCAAAGGGGCATGCCAGCAAGCGTCGCGGAAACAACGTCCCACACCTGAACCACATGCGGAGACCGCATCCGTAATTCGGCTGTCGCGCAAAACTCCGCGCGTGGAACCATCGGAGTACAGGTAATAGACAGCATTATCGCCCCGACAGGTGATGAACAGATCGTCCCCGTAGGCACACCCGTGGCCGTAATCGAGGCTGCTTGGATTCTTGCCAATGGCGACCGTGTTGAACGGCGCGCCGATGCTGCCGCCCGAAGCGGTGGTCATCAGGTCACCGACCTTATACATCAGCAGATTGCCGTCCATGGTCGTTACGTAAGCATTCTCCATCGCGTCATTGCCGTTCCGGATCAACCACATGCACCAGGGCAAACCGGCCGCCACCGCGGTGGGCTGCGTCACATCGATGGTGGAATAGACCGTCGGCGTTTGACCGGCAGCATAGGTAAACGTATAAGGCCACTGGTCGTCGGCCGGGCCTTGGTTCTTGGTCTGGTCGTAATTAGCCTGAGTGGTGAAATACATTGTCCGGTAATATTGGAACAGCGGCTGCAAGTCAACGAAGGCGACCTTGTTCTCCGCGCGGGAAGAGATCACCGCATAGCCGCAACGCGCCGTTTTCTTCCCTTCGCCGCCGCTCCAGTTGTACCACGTATCCCGCTCCGCCTGGCTATCCAGGTTCATACCATAGTTATCGCAAAATCCCCGGCCATTGCCGGCAACGAAGTCCTGAGAGATTTTGATCGCCATGGGCGCGGCAAAGGGCAAGTCCACATAACCCAGCAGTTTCATTGCTTTCACGCCGGGCCAGTTGGGTATGCCCCAGAAACAGGGCCTGTCTTCATGCGGCATACAATCAAACGTTCGGACGACCGGCCCATTAATGGCAATGACCGCGAGCTGGCCTTTGTGATTGGCGGTGTCCCAAACGGTCACCAGGAGGAATTCATTACAACCGGAGACGGCCGCTGCCATCGGCGCCTTCCCGTCGGGGAGCTTAATACACGTACGTGTATAACCTGCCACACCCCAATGGTAGTAATCATTGCCGGTTCCACAAACTCCGATCAGACCGTT
>JAOUFU010000442.1 GCA_029858035.1 Phycisphaerae bacterium | reverse complement strand
CAATCTTGCGAAGGTACTTCTGCTCATCGTAAGAGACAAACGTGATTGCGTCGCCCAAAGCCGTGGCCCGTCCCGTACGGCCGATGCGATGAACGTAGTCTTCCGCAAAGGCGGGAACATCATAGTTAATCACATGCGAGATCCCCTCAATATTGATCCCGCGAGCGGCGATATCGGTTGCGACCATCACCTGGTACGTGCCTCTCTTAAAGCCTTCCATTGCAAGCAGACGCTGTCCCTGTGTGCGGCCGGAGTGGATCGCTACCGATACAACGCCGGCCCGCTTGAGTCGCCGGTTGATCTTGTCTGCTCCACGCTTGGTCCGGGAGAAAACCAGTACGCTGTACATCTGCGAGTCACCGAGCATGTGTACCAGAAGGTCCATTTTCTGTTCCTTCCGAACCGGATAAATATATTGTGTAATCGTCTCGACGGGATTGCGAGGCCGCCCGATCTGGATCATCTCCGGGGACTTCTGCATCCCGGCGGCCAGCGATTTTACCTCCTGCGAGATGGTGGCTGAAAAGAGCATTGTCTGGCGTTTAACGGGCAAAGCGCTCACAATTCTTCGAACGTCGTTAATGAAGCCCATATCCAGCATTCGGTCGGCTTCATCAAGCACGAGTACTTCAATATGCTTGAGGTCTATCGTGCCCCGCTCCATGTGATCCATCAGTCGTCCGGGCGTGGCCACAACAATGTCAACGCCGAGCTTGAGCGTACTTAGCTGCCCCTTGATATTGACGCCGCCGTAAACCGCCAGAGTACGAATATCCACGAATCGCCCATAGCCCCGTATTGCCTTTTCAATCTGCAGCGCCAGCTCGCGCGTCGGCGTAAGTATGAGTGCCTTGGCAACTCGCTTTTTCGCCGCCGGTTCGTGGCCGAAACGATCTAAAATGGGCAGGACAAAAGCCGCGGTTTTGCCTGTTCCCGTCTGTGCGCAGCCGATAACGTCCCGGCCTCTGATCGCGGCGGGAATCGCTTGGGATTGAATTTCAGTTGGAGCGTTGTAGCCGGTGGCGAGAATACCCCGCACCAGCGGGTCTGAAAGACCAAAAGTCGTAAATGGCATTAAATAATCCTAAAAGACACTATATTTAAACTGACACAAACATAGAGATTAATTGAAATCGCCATACATGAACCTCTCTTTAAAGAGAACAGGTAAAACGAGTGAAATGATGCGGAAAGTAGGATCTTGAGGCGGATTCAGGATTACGCAGTGTGATTTTGCTTCAAGGCTTCGCAACGCGATCATTATAATTCAATATATTTCTGACAGCTATTATATCGCCCTCTACTGCGGAGGCAAGAATAATGTTCACTTATTTATTAAAAGATTGTTTGATAAGGCCCAATAATGTGGTAAAATGATGAAAACGCAAAAGATTAGAGACTCTTTAAGCTGCAAAGGAAGATAACTAACCTTTGCAGCTTTTTTTGTTTGGCATTCTATTTCCAGGAGTAGCTATGAGAAAAAAACTAAAGACCTCGGCCGATGACAGGAAATGTATGTTTTCGGGCTGCAAACAGATATTGAGTATCTACAACCATCAAATATACTGTCATGTACATCGAGATCAGGTGGCTCAGGAGCAAATGCGTAAGATTCCATATCATCATCCTGTATAAACTGATGCTATGGAGTATCTTTACGCTGTTGGAGAGGTTTTTTTTTCGTTTAGCCGCTGCTGCTCACGGCGGCAAATTACGCACATTCAACACTACGAAATAAGCTTAACGTCTAACGAAGGCCACTTCATGCCGCGGTTGCTCCGCACACCGAATTCAGTAGGATGGCGGGACCGGTCTAAGAGATTTGGTAAGTCTTCTAACAACTTGAGGATCTGGGCATTGTGGATTCTCCAGGGAAGGCTCGCAGAGAAATGACGGACACATTCACCGTCATCAGACCGATATGAAACGACCGATCCTTCTGTCTAAAAACATTCAACAAGTAGCCAAAAAGTTTGAATCTTTTAGACGTGCATGGTATCATTTTCTGCGAAATGAGGCTCAGCGGCGTAGCTGAGCAGCGATAAGGGGGAAATCTCATTTCAGGAAATTTGAAGGCCCTATAGATTATGGCAATCGATGATACCATTACGACACTTACCAGGATTTACCAGTCAATCGACAAAAGGATTCCGCAAACAATCACCAGTCCTGACGCGTTAGTTGATCACTTAAACAATTTATATAGTAAATCCGCCAAAAGTCTTGCCTTGGAAGAACTATTCGCATACGATGACGTAGGAAGCTCTTCAATAACACTCACTATTCGTATTGATGTTGAATTTGATCTCGGAAAAATCATGGAAAATATGCGGGCAAGATTACCCGCAACACGGCATCGTCAGGCGGATGAAATTGGAAAAACAGGCATAGTCTGGTCTCATGGACGTTATGATTTTGTGTATGACGATGATTCAGAACTTCTACGAGTATCTCATAAATATAGCCATAAGCGAGGCGATACAAATTCTGTATTAAGCATAATAAAGAAAATGATAGGATATACCAAAGAATATCTGGAGGAAGTCAGGAAATCTGCGGAGGAAAGTGCCGGTACCGTAGAAACAGAATGACACACTTTTCCTGTTTCCTGAATCCCCTTAGCAGACAAAGGGCTTAGCCGAAGCAGATACCGCAATTAGCAATTAACTTAAAGTTTTATAACAACTTTACGTTGAACCAATCCATCGGTAAATAGCCATAGCGTCATTGGCCGCTTTTATGTCAACAACTTGAAGGTCTCGACCTGAAAGGTACTGCACGTCCACGCACTCAGGCCAGTCCCGGAGGCAGTGCGCTATTGCGCTATCTGGCCCGTAATATTCTCCACCGCCCCGGCCGTAACCCTTGTCGCCTCTTTCTTCCAGGCCTTCTAAAATATCCGGGCGCTCTTCCCTTAACCGATTTAGAATCTGGTCATAAAGCAAATAGCAATTAGGGCTTTCCTGCAGGATTTGTCCAAGGATCTCGCGCAGCTCCTCAAATCTCGGCATTTTTTTTCTCCAACAAAATATCTCAACTTACCAGGACCTCTTGCCTTTACAGTGCGAGCAAGCTTAAAACTCTCAAGCTAAAAACCTTGTGCCCCACCACCTTTCTAATAATATCTATCTTTTATTTCCAATAAACACAGCTAAAATGACAACAACCACAGCAATAACTATCCAAGCCATAACAGTGCGGGTCGCGTGAAAAACACGGACTTTCGAAGGCCGTTTTTTCACAGGAGGCAGAAGATCAGCCCTTGTAGAGTTTGAATATCTGTGCGAGAAGCAGGAACTGGGCGGCATGACCAAGATAGTTTCTGGGTAATCGTATTCGGATTCTACGCCGATAGGCCCTTAGCTTATTTGCCAGGGCCTCAAAAGCCTTGCCTCTGGAATCCCTCACATTTTCAAGATCCAGGATTAGCTTTCCCCGGTCCTTTTCGAGATACTCTTTAATTCGGTGGGCGAGTCTTTCGGCACGAAGATTATCCAGAATACCATCCAATTGCACCCAAACCTGCCTTTTTGCATGTTGGAGATCCACCCGGACAGAGAAGTTTGGGGAAATCCTTTCATCCCGTAGCGATTCCCAGATCTTAGTCGCCCACAAACCCAAACCTTCTTCCGGCATCCTGAAACTTACTCGCCCCAGACGCGGGTGCTGGAAAATTCCCAAGCGCAGCTTCACTGCGGTCCAGGCTGCTGCCCCCAAAGCACTTATAGACATTAGCCTCTCGGTCAGCGTCGGATTACCCAACTCGGCACGAACCTTGTACTCCAGCTTTCTGACATATGACCGAATACGACCATTAGGTCCTAACAATCGCCCAACAAGAAACACCAAATAAGCCTTTCTGAGATCTTTCCTCAGGCCGGCCGCTTTCTTTCGAAGGAAATTACTGGAAGATCCC
>JAOUFU010000040.1 GCA_029858035.1 Phycisphaerae bacterium | reverse complement strand
GCATAAGTGCACAAGTGATAAGTGCATAAGTTACAAGAAGCCTTGTACTCTTATGCTCGTATATTTTTTCGATCTTTTGCATTTTTAATCCGTTCATTTTGTAAATGGCTGAATTTGGGAGATGATTATATAGGGTGCGGGCTGTTAGCTCAAGAAGGAATTGAATATCTGAGAAAAGGATTTGAAGTTTATTGGTGCCTTTACCCGCCCGGGTCAATGGTAATAGTTGTGGTTCCAATGAAGCCGCCCGTAGTCTCATACACTTCGAGGGCGTAGATTCCGGTCTCAAATGGGCCGAGTGTTGCGGTTATCGGGAAACTGCACATACAGCGGCAGCCTTCCGAGGTATATTCGGTTTCGTAGATCGATATGAGGTTATCCTCTACTGCCATTTCCAGTTCGAGCTTATCCGGGCAGCAGTTGGCGGTCATCATATCCTTAAAATGAATATATGGCCCTTCTACAGTTACTGTGAATCGTGTCAGGTCGGGCGGTTCGGCTGTGTATATTTCGGAAGCATCCCGGTTACAGTCCTTTATTTGATAGGTTATGCCCGGCCCAGTTATCCCGCCGATTGTGACCTCGACAATGCCCAATGACTTTCCATCAATGTCAATCACCTCTAAGAGATATATTCCCGGCTCGAATGGGCCAAGGGTTGCGGTTGTCGGGTAATCGCAGATGCAAAAGCAGGGCGTTGTAAGGTGCTCGATTTCGTATATTGTGATTAGGCCGTCCTCTACAGTCATTTGAAGCTCAATCTCATCGAGGCAGCAGTTTGCTGTGATTAGGTCCTCGAAGTGAATGTAGCGGCCTTCGACCCAAACGGAGAACAGCGGCTCGTTTGACTCTGCGGATACCGGCCAGCTCGGCCCTGCTTCCATGTTGCAGTCATCTACGTGGAAAGTCATGCCCGGCACGGTAGAAGAAGGATATGACCACTGAAGGCCGAATAGTGCGAAATCCTTGAAATCAACAAACTGGCTGTAGTTGAGGTCGCTGGGGATACATTCGCCCATTTGGAGCCAATAATCGACAAAGACTTTGAGGTCGTTTGAATCTACTATCCAGTCATTTGTCATATCAGCGATGTTTCGCCAATTAGCGGGGGATTTGCTCGCCTCGGCTGTGCCGCCATAAGCTCCCATATTTCTTCGATTTCCATTGGGTGCCGGCTCATCGCCGACCAGACATCCCGGATTACCCGCATCGATGCACGGACTGGTTTCAAAATCGAAAGCCCAAGTTTGTTCATCGGGATCACAGCGACCGGCAAGAGAGCGCAAGTGATAGTCTCCTGTTTCCAACCAGCAGAGATAATCATAGGGAGGTAGGCCGCATAAATGCCAATAACCAATGCTAACAAAACGAGGATCAAGGTCAATATTACCATCACCGCCACTTAACCAATCCTCTATACATGAAAAAGAAGGTGTGGAAGATACGTAAATCTGTGCTCCTTGATCGGCAATATTTTGCCAGATAATGCAATTTCTGATGGTGCCATCGCAACCGCTTAATCCGCCCCCATAATCTATGTATCCGCTCCGTGTTTCCTCTGACCGGTTACCGAAAATAGTATTGTTTTGGATGGTGCCGCTGCAATTTGACAAGCCGCCACCTCTGGCACCTCCCCACCATCCACCCGCGTAATTGCCTGAAACCACATTGTTCTGAATAGTGCCATTGCAATTGGAGAGTCCACCGCCTTCAATATCGCCTCCTCCAGAAAATCCACCAGCCGAATTACCCCAAATGATATTGTTCTTGATAGTACCGTCACAGCCATATATACCACCGCCGCTGGCTGTTCCTTCATCACATGTGGCATTATTTTCCGAAATGACATTATACCGAATGATGCCATCACAATCATATATCCCGCCCCCGTAACCAGAACTTGGGAACATAGGAGAAGATGCCCAGTTTCCCGATATGATGTTGTACTGGACCGTGGCCAAAGTACCATTGCCATATATGCCACCTCCATAGTTGTATCCTACTCCAGTACCGCTGCCATTAGTGATGGTGAAACCGGAGAGAATACAGGCGGAAGATTCCGTGCCGGCGAAAGTAACTACGGAGCCACTTAGACTACCATCAATGACGGTACTTGCGACCACGCTTGGATTCATAGGTTCAGTTGACCGAAGTGTAATATTTTTCCCGATAAAGTTGATGTTCTCTATGTATTGACCAGTCTGAACGATGATAATATCGCCGTCATTGGAATCATCGATTGCGGACTGGATGTTATTAAAATCCGCAGACCCATCATCAGCAACGTAGATCGTTCTTGCCTGGCAGGGAATGAATAGCAAAAAGGATGTGAAAATAAAAATCAGCTTAACCATCTCATTGTCCTCCAATAAAGTTTATTATTTACATTTTATGGAGAAGGCAACGAGAAGTCAAGCAGAAAAGGTAATATTTGGGTTTTGCAGAATTTATCCTGTGCAAAAACGTAAAAAAGCGGTTTTAGAAAGCAATCGAAGACTTTTTCAGGCTGTAATTGGACTGATGTCGATTAGATACATCTGTCGGCCATTACCTTCGTGTGGCGAATCAATGACGACACTTCGGCCATCTGGGCTGAAGCGGGGGTGTGTATCGCATCGCCATTCACCTTTATATTCCGGCGGCAAATGGAAAGCGCCGAGCGGAACCTTCTTTTGTGTGTCAACATTATATAGGTAGACGTTCTGTTTTCGCTGTTTATCCGGGTAGGTGTCGTTTAGAATCCATTTATTGGTTGGCAGGTAGGTGCAATGACCGTCTTGGGTCATAATTCCTTTGCCAACCACCTCAACCTTGCGGATTCCATCCTCATATAGATAGAAGGCGTTTCCGTGTGAGGGATGCCAGGACCAGGCGAGGATATGGCGAGTGTCGCGCCAGATAAAATGGGAGGTTTTGCCGTAATCATCCACAATCCGAATGTCTGAACCGTCCGGCCTGGCGGTGAGCATTCGCGTGCCAAAACTGCCTTTGTCCTTGATTCGCCAGCGGTGCAGGAATATGAATCGCGAGCCGTCGGGATTGAACAACAGGTGATTGAAGTAATGTTTTGCACCGGTCAGGTCGACATGGGGATTGGGGATTTTTGCCACGTCTGCGATGGAGATTATGAGTTCTTGTTTGCCGGTTTCGAGGTCGAGACGGAAGATACCTGAATCCCTGGGTGCCGGGTCATCTGCGTGCGGGTCAGGCAGACCTGCATAGCCATAGCCGGGCCGCATGTCCTGGATACGCCGGAAATCGGGTGCGATGGCGGTATGGCCATCCGGACTAATCGTGTAAAATGGGTGTGCCAATGTCCGCTTTTTGCTGCTGTGAATGTCAAGAATATGGCAGATAAATCGGTTTTCTTGTCTGTCATTGAAGATAATTTCCTTTTTCGAGTGGGGCCGCCACTGGAGCATACAACCCTGCTGCCAGCACCATGCGCTGCTTTCGCCGAGCTTAATCCAACGGTCACCGTTCTTCAAATCAACCATACCAATACTGATAATGTCGTCTGGCCTGGGGCTGCGATGTTCAAAATCAACCTCCATTCCGAGCGCGTAGCGGCAGGATGGATCGAACTGCAGCTTGTCATAGTAGCTGAACCAGTGGAATTTCGGCCGTCGCGTGATGGCCCGGATCTGAGGGAGTTCGTGACTCGCTGCTTGTGCCTTGTAGCCCGAAAAACCTGCCAGTGCTATTGTGCCGCCGGTTACACATCGCAGCAATTCGCGTCGAGTCAGCTTAATATTGTCCATTTTATTATCCTTCATTGTAACGCACTGTTAATATAGACAGCATAATGTCTCTACTATTCCGAGAGAGACTAAGTTGTCAAGATGTGATTTTATTGTTTTTCAGCTTCTTTATGTACATTGCCTGGTACACATGGCTAAAGCTAAGATAGTTTTAACGCCGATATTAATATTATCGAGTTGTCTATATCTTGTTGTGTATTGCTTATTTAGAAAATAATCCACATGTCCTCGGTGCAGCTACAATCCTGTAGTCAAGAATTAGTTTCCCTGCCTTTAGGCCGGAGCGTGAAGGATTTTTTAGATTATCTGACAATTGAGGCGGGTTTGTCCAACAATACAGTCCTGGCTTATGGCCGCGATTTGAAAAGCTTTCTGGTGTATTGCAAGTCGCAAAATGTCAGTCGTTTGCAGCAAATAAAGCCGGCCCTTATCCAGAAGTATCTGCAGGTGCTGGGCCGGGCCGAAAAAAGCGAAAGCTCGATTAAGCGATGCCTTGTCGCTATAAGGATGCTCTTGCGGTTTGCCAAACTTACCGGGCGAGTCAGTGATGACTTCACTGCAATACTTGAAGGCCCGAAACTATGGCAGAAACTGCCCACTTATTGCAGCAAAAAGCAGGTTATCGACCTGTTAAACGCTCCTTCACCCGACGAACCTTTTTACCTTCGTGACAAAGCTATTCTCGAATTGCTCTATGCCACCGGCGTACGTGCAAGTGAGTTGGCAGGGCTGAAAACCTCGAATTTGAATCTTGACATAGGATACTTGCGGTGCCTGGGCAAGGGCAATAGAGAACGCGTAATACCAGTCGGCAAAACCGCCATCGCAGCAACAGTCGAGTACCTTAGTGAACTTCGGCCGAAGCTGGCCAAGTCGCAAAGTGCCGATTTTCTGCTGCTTTCTCGAACCGGTTTGCCCTTGAGTCGTATTGAGGTATGGAGATTAGTTAAAAAATATGCAATCCGTGCAGGATTGCCCAGAAATCTAACTGTACATACATTGAGGCATTGCTTCGCAACGCATCTGTTGACAGGTGGGGCAGACTTGAGAAGCGTCCAGGAAATGCTTGGACATGTGGACATAGCCACTACACAGATTTACACACATGTTGACCAGGAAAGGCTGCGAAGGATTCATAAGGAATTCCATCCAAGGCCTTAAAGGAATGAATCGAGTTGATAAAAACAGACGAAAATGAGAGTTGACGTGGAGAGGTTTCGGTATTATTATGGCAGGCGGAGTTTTGTTTAGGATCATCCGAATGAGTACAAAGCGGCTATATCTGCTGATATTACTATTGATTGTGGGATGCCAAAAAGCCGGAATTAGTGCAGGCGGGCCAGCTTTACCTGCTAATAAAACAGAGGTAAAAGCTGAGCTTAGCAAACAGTTGAAAATCTATGAAAGTACTTTACTCGAGGGTAAAATCGAGCAGATACGTATAGACGCAGCAACTGAAATGCTGTTTAGTGAAGACCCGTTGGCTCGAGAAATTCTGCTGTCAGCACTAAGGCAATCTGAAAACAGTGCCGCACGAATGGCTGTCTGCAAGGTGTTAATTCAGGCCAGACCAGAGCAGAAACGAATACAGAAAAAGGGTGACTTTATTCAGCCATTGCTTGAGATCTTACCTACCAAGATTACCAGCGAGGCTAAATTGGCTGCTGAGGGCCTTTTAATATTTGAATACGAGCAAATATCGGAGCCTCTTGAAAAAGTGGTAACAAGCCCAAAGCTGCCGGTCAATACGAGATTGAATGCGATATATGCATTGAAGCTTCAACCGTATAAGCAGGCGGTGATTAGACTTCTAAAGCTGGTTAATGATCCTGAAAAGCAGGTAGCTGAGGCGGCAGAAAAAGCCTTGAATTCTCTGGGCATAACAGTAGGCCTGGACGCCGAAATTCGCACAGTAAATATCCTTCAAAGCCAGAACACAGACGAATTCCTTCGGGACAGGCTGATTTGGCTGGAAGGACAGATGCACAAGTTGAAAGGTGAACTGGATCTGTGGGAAGAGCGTTATTTGTCCGCGTTAGATGAGGTATACAGTGGGAGAAAGGATGATGTAGCCAAAGCTGAGTTTTTGTCCAAGCATTTGCATAATTTAGAAGTGACAGTGAGATTGTGGGCATTGGATAAGGTTTATCAGGATCGGGTAAGCTCGACTCCAAACCCACAACTGCCTGCTACACTTGAGTCAATTTTGGTCAATTTGATTTCGGATCCTGAGCGAAATGTACGACTAAAAACAGCAAAGCTTCTGGCTTTGATGGTGGAGTTGAATTCAGCCCCACGTTTGCTGGAGCAGCTCACAATTGAGCAATATGATGAGGTCAGGATTGAGTTGTTCGTTGCACTCGGCAGAGCGTGTCAATACGCATTTTCGGCTAATCCAGGGGTCAAAGTTTTGCCTGAAGTAAGAAAACAGCTCTTGGAATGGGCGGAAAAGTACCTGGTCGAACAGGACCCGATAAAGGCGCAAAAAGGGGCTGATGTAATAAAGAAAGTGCTTGAGCAGGGCGGATTAGCACCGATGGAGGTTGACAAATATCTTGGTTTACTACAGGCAAGATACAAACAGGAAAAGGGCGAGACCGATGGGATGCTACGTGGGGAATTGCTCACAGCCATGGCTGGATTATGTGCACAAAGGAGTGTTTGCAGGGCTGAATCAAGCAAACTGTTTGAGTCTTTATTTCAGCAAGCACTGAATGACGAGACAGATTTGGTTCGGGATGCAGCGGTAAATGGGCTTATCTATATTGATAAAACGAAGGCGCTAAACATATTGAGAGGTTTTATTAACGACAGCAATCCCATCGTTAGGAAAAAAATAATAGAGCTTGCCAGTGAAGTCGGCAGCCAAGAAGATTTAGTTTGGCTTTCGGGTAAAATTGGTTCATCAGCGGAGGGTGAGAGCGAGCCGGCTTGGCAGGCGATGCTCGAGATATTCAAAAGATCTGATGCCGATGTCCTAAACGAATGGATAACCAAATTTGACTCGCCAAGCACAAAAGCAAAGTTATCTGTTGAACAATTGATTTCTTTTCTTGAAATAGCTGAGGGAAAAGCCATACGCGAGAATAAGCTGAACATGCTCAAGGATATTAGAGAGAAATTAGCCGGCCTGTATAAGAAAACCGGTGCTTTTGAGCAGGCAGCAAAGTATTTTGGTATACTTCAGGTAGATGCAAAGAATGTAGAAGAAAGAGATAAAGTTCTGGCGGAACTGCTGGATGCTTATTTGAGATGGCCAAATGTGGAAGCTGCAACCAAATTGGTAGATAATTGCCTGTTGGAAAAGGACTTAGATCCTAATCATGCTATGGTATTGGCAATTGACGATTATCTAAGCAAACCGCCTGCCGGAGTTGATCCAAACGAGGTGCTAAAAGCACTAACCACAATAAATCCCTCCCGTAAGAGGCCGAAATGGCTAATGCAGGTAAAACTTTGGATTAGTCGCCTTCGTTAAGACAAAGTGCCGAGCACGGCCAAAAAGGTGATTAACTGGGGCTTTAGTATGTGATTAGTGTGATTGTGTATATACTATAGCGTTGTACGAGGGCTGTTTTTGATGAGTTTTCTCGTTGGAAATAAAAAAAAGCCTGTCTTTTTTGTAAGAAACCGGCGTTTTTGAGTGTTAATCAAGAATCTTAATATTTTAAAGATGTAACGGAAGAAGTGTCAATCCAAGCTCCATCCCCATTTTTTGCTAAAAAATCCATATTTTCAGGATAAACAGATAGGCAAATGTTTTTTTTCATTTTTTTATATTTTTTATTTTTTTATCTTTGCACTTCTCACAATAGTTTTATAATATAAGTCGTTTATATTGTGAATAGAGCATGATGAGCTTAAAAGTTTCTGTATTAACTATATGAATTTGTTGAGGCAGAAAGGGAGGGTGTGGTATATCTTTTTTCTATTTGCAACAAATTAATTAGGGTCTTTCTTTATCTTTTTCGTTTTTTTATCGCCAGAGTGGTGAATGGTAAATTCAATATTGCTGCTGTAGCTCAGTGGTAGAGCGCTTCCTTGGTAAGGACGAGGTCATGGGTTCAAGCCCCATCAGCAGCTGAATGCAAGCAGGTCAGGCTGAGATAGCTTGCAAATCTATCGGTAATCTTGACTGTGAGTTAAATATAGAGGCTTAAAAACAACTTGTTGATTTTACAAAAAAAGGCACATGTAAATAAATACTAACCCAGCACATTGGAGGTGTATATTAAGATGGCAAAGGCAGTATTTGAACGGGTAAAACCACATATTAACATTGGAACTATCGGTCATGTCGATCACGGCAAGACGACATTGACGGCTGCAATCACAATGCGGCTGGCACACGTAGCCGGCAGTGGTAATATCAAAAGATTCGAAGATATCGATAACGCGCCCGAAGAGAGAGAGCGGGGTGTTACAATTAACACTGCACACGTAGAGTATGAAACTGCAAAACGACATTACGCCCACGTTGATTGCCCGGGACATGCAGACTACATAAAGAATATGATTACCGGAGCGGCACAGATGGACGGAGCTATTTTGGTCGTGGCGGCAGGAGATGGTCCAATGCCGCAGACTCGTGAGCACATTCTTCTTGCTCGTCAGGTTAACGTGCCCAAGATTGTGGTTTTCCTGAACAAGGTGGACCAGGTAGATGACCCTGAACTGCTGGAGTTGGTCGAACTGGAGATAAGAGAACTGCTGAACAAATATGAGTTCCCCGGCGACGAGATTCCTCTTATTAAGGGCTCTGCTTTAGCGGCGATGGAAAGCGAAGGTAAAGATGATGAGGCATGCAAATGCATTGACGAATTGATGGTTGCGGTCGATGATTATCTTCCAATTCCTGAGCGTGAAATTGATAAGCCGTTCCTTATGCCGGTTGAGGATGTTTTCAGCATAAAGGGACGTGGCACGGTCGGCACAGGCCGGGCTGAGCGAGGTAAAGTCCGTGTTGGTGAGGAAGTTGAAGTTGTTGGGCTTTCAAAAGAGACACGCAAGACCGTTGTTACCGGCGTGGAGATGTTTAACAAAACGCTTGATGAAGGCCAGGCCGGCGATAACATCGGCTTGCTTTTGCGTGGTGTGGAAAAGAAAGACCTGGAGCGTGGTCAGGTTATCGCTGCGCCCGGTTCTATTACTCCACATACCAAGTTTTATTCCGAAGTCTATGTTCTGACCAAAGAAGAAGGTGGCCGTCATACACCATTCTTCTCAGGCTACAGGCCTCAGTTTTATTTCAGAACGACCGATGTCACCGGTTCGGTTCTTGCTTTAATGAGCCGGGAAGGTAAGACTGCGGAGATGTGTATGCCGGGTGATAATATTGCAATGGAGGTGGAGATTATTGCTCCGATCGCTATGGAAGAAGGCCTTCGCTTTGCCATTCGTGAGGGTGGTCGGACAGTCGGTGCTGGTGTAGTAACGAAAATCCTTGCATGAGTATCTCTGGAAAACTGTTGAATCCACGACTGTTAAAAGCAAACGTATCAGCATCGGTGAAATGTAGCCTAGTGGGTATTTGCAGGGCAGGAAGATTTTTGTGGATTCCCAAATGCAATAAGCTATATTTAGGGTACCTCTCAGGTAAACGCACCTCGTTAGAAGTTATACAGTGGGCAATATGATACAAGACAGGAAAATTTCTATTGGGATGAGCCTGCTCGTCGGACAGAGGCATTTATATGGCTAAGAAGAAAAGCAAAAGGGAATTTGTCTGGCTTGAATGTGTCGAGTGTAGACAGAGAAACTATCGCACAAGTGTTAGTGTGGCGGAGGGGACACCGAAATTAAAGCTTAATAAATTTTGTAAAAAGGAACGTAAACATACTGTCCATAAGATACGACGTAAATAAACCAGCCCCGCCTTGCGGTGAAACAAGATTATGGAACCCATTTTGCGGCTTATCGAAAAATGGAAACCCATAAAAATTAGGCCAGTAGCTCAATTGGCAGAGCGTCGGTCTCCAAAACCGAAGGTTGGGGGTTCGATTCCCTCCTGGCCTGCTTTGAATTGTATCTTTTGGCAATAGATGTGAGATTATTATGGTATTTGATGTTTATAAACGTGGTCAGGGCAAATATACAAGGCTCTGTAGTGCTTTTGGCGCAGCATTAGTTGTAGGCTTAGGTTGTTTTAAGCTTTACAAGAAATTGGATGCCTGGGATCTTGGTTTATGGACCAAAACTATGGTTCCTGCCGGTTTGTTTGTTGCCTTGGGCCTTTTGACTTTTTTGTTGGTGAATAAATCAACGATTGCAGATTTTATGATCGCCGCTGAAAGCGAAATGAAAAAGGTTAGCTGGTCAAGCAGAAAGGAAATAGCAGTATCGACATTTATCGTTATTGTACTTGTGGCTATTTTAGCTGTATTTCTTGGTTTTACAGATTTGGGTTTTCAAGTGTTTTTTGAATGGCTGCTATCTTGAGTGGCTGCAATATAATATTTAAGCCGGCAGAATAATTAGTGAATCGTTTAGAACAATAAGCATCTCAAAGCTATAAATAGGATACTCAACACGAGATAGGCATTAGTATGCAGTGGTATGTTTTACGAGTTGCGGCAAATAAGGAAATGCAGGTCAAAGAAGCCCTTACTCAGAAAGTAAATAATGAGGGTTTAACCGATATTGTCGGCAGAATAGAAGTTCCTATCGAACAGGTTAGGCGAATCCGCGGCAGTAAGCAGACAGTCCATAAGCGAAAACTGTATCCGGGCTATGTTTTTATGGAAATGGAGCCTGCTGAGGATGGCCGGGTCCGGGAAAAGGCATGGTTTATGATTAAGGAAACCTCGGGCGTCGGAGATTTCATCGGCACCGAAGGAATTCCCACTCCTATGCGGGATACGGATGTGGCAAAGATGCTTTTAGAAACAGATAAGCCTGAAGAGGCACCAAGCATCAAAGTCGAGTTTGAGAAAGGTGATATGATTAAAATTCGAGAAGGTGCCTTTGAGAATTTTGAAGGGACAGTTGATTCGATTGATACTGAGCGTGGGATTGTGAAGGTTATTGTTACTATATTCGGCCGAAATACGCCGCTGGATATAGAGTATTGGCAGATCGAAAAAGTGTAGATGATATAGCACGGGCAATTTCGTAAGGAAGAACACAAGATACAATACAAAGGTGACCAATGGCCAAAGAAGTAGCATTTAAGATTAAATTGCAGGCGCCGGGCGGGCAGGCGACGCCGGCACCACCGATAGGACCTGCTTTGGGCCAACATGGTGTTAATATAGGTCAGTTCGTTTCACAATTCAACGAACGGACAAAACAACTTGATGGAACAATCGTACCGGTTGTGATAACCGTCTACAGGGACAAAAGTTTTATCTTTGAGGTCAAGAGTCCCCCCGCGGCAGTTTTGCTGAAAAAGGCAGCCGAAATCGCAAAGGGCAGTGGTGTTCCGAATAAAGAGAAAGTCGGGAAAGTTAGTACAGAGCAGGTGCGAAAGATCGCTGAAACCAAGTTCAAAGATTTGAACGCATACGATTTGGATCAGGCCGAGAAGATTATCAAAGGTACTGCCAGAAGTATGGGTATAGAAATAGATGATAGCGTATAACGAATAGAAAGAGAGATTATACACAGATTGAGCTATGGGATTTAGAAGCAAAAGATACAAACAAGAATCGGAACAGGTAACCAAAGAGCCGTTGAGCCTGGCTGATGCGGTTGAAAAAGTCAAAATGTTTAAGTCCGTAAAATTTGACCAGAGCATAGAATGTGTGATGCATCTGGGCATTGATCCTAAACAGGCCGATCAGATGGTTCGTGGCTCAATATCTCTGCCTCACGGAATAGGTAAGCAGAAAAAAGTTATTGCCTTCTGCGAGGATGCTGACATTGAAGCAGCCAAGAATGCTGGTGCTATTGAGGCCGGCTGTGATGACCTGATAAAGAAAATCTCGGATGGATGGCTGGATTTCGATGTGGCTATTGCTTCGCCGAAGGTGATGGGCAAAGTAGGTAAGCTCGGCCGGGTTCTCGGGCCCCAGGGAAAGATGCCGTCGCCAAAAAATGGTACGGTAACCGGCGATGTTATAACTGCAGTAACTGAATTCGCCGCAGGCAAAGTCGAGTTTAAGAACGATGCGGGTGGTAATGTTCATACGGTAGTTGGCAAGCAAAGCTTCGAAACCGAAAAACTAATAGGAAATATCGAGGCTTTTGTCTCACACATAAAGAAAATCAAGCCGGCGGCGGCAAAAGGTACATATATCAAAAAAGTATCTATATCTGCGACAATGAGCCCAAGCGTAACAGTTATTATTTAGAGACGATCTATTACTCGATAGTTAGCAATTAGCTGACAGCCAACTGCTTTACATATTGACAGGTGCGAAGATGAGCAAACACGTAAAAGAATTACTTCAGGCGGAAATGCAAAAGAAGATTGTCGACGAAGATATCCAGGATTTTTTGGTTGTCAGTACTAAAGGCATAGGTGGTGTTGACAATAACCTGATGCGCGGCGAGCTTAAAGAAAAGGGTATCAGATTATTGGTGGTCAGGAATTCACTGTTCAAAAAGGCGTTGCGCGATCGCAAGATGGAATCAGCAACGGTCCTGTTCAGCGGCCCTTGCACTATTGTTTATGGTGGTGATAGTATCGTTGACGTTGCAAAAGAGCTTGTCGAATGGCGCAGCAAGGTTCCAGTGATAGAGATTAAAGGTGCTTTTCTGGATGGTTCTGCTTTAGAGGACAAGGCAGCAGAGCAACTGTCAAAACTGCCAACGCGAGCAGAATTGCAGGGTAAAATTGTCGCTTTGGCCCAGGCACCTGCATCAAGATTGGCCGCCACTTTTATTGCTCCTGCTGGAATTATAGCAGGCTGCATAAAGACTATAATTGAAAGAGCTGAGAAGGAAGCAGCTTAAATTATCAAACGAGGCAGGAGATTTGAAATATTATTGCCTGTGTGGCTGCCCCTATAACGGGTTAAACGAAACGGTGGAGTTTCGGCTACCGCAAGGCGCTTACTGATAGGAGTTGACTGGAAATGGCTAAAACGGAAGAAAAAGAACAAGCAAACAACAATGCAAAAGAAGATGTAAAAGAGGAAGCAAACGCGGAGGTGAAAGAAGAGGCAAAAGAGACTAAAAAGGCAAAAGCAGTTCAGGGATCTAAAGAAACAAAGAAATGGAGCAGTGAGGTTAAGAAGCTTGGTGACAAAATAGCCGGTCTGAAATTGATGCAGGCCAAAGAGCTTGGTGATTACCTCAAGGACGAATATGGGATTGAGCCGGCTGCCGGTGGCGCTGTTATGATGGCAGGGCCTGCTACACAAGCCCAGGCTGAGGAAAAGGAAGAAAAAACCACCTTCAATGTAATTCTGAAAGAATTCGGTGATAAAAAGATTCAGGTTATTAAAGAAGTAAGAGCTTTGACGGCGCTCGGACTGAAGGAAGCAAAGGACCTCGTCGACAACGTTCCCAAACCGGTTAAAGAAGGATTGAGCAAAGAAGAAGCTGAAGCTGCCCGACAAAAGCTTGAGGCCGTGGGTGCAGTAGTTGAGCTAACCTAAAGAGGAAACATGGAGTATGAATCAAACTCTAAGCTCTGAGGTGCAGGATACGCTTCACGAAATACGAGATTCTAAATTTATGGGAGAGTTACATGGTCCTGCACTAATCTTTGGTGCCGGAAAAGTAGTTGGTACATTTATTGTGGGAGATTGGTAATGGTGAAGATTGGTGCCGGGCAAGCTGTTCGCAGTTTTGGCAAAGTCCAAGATGCCGTTAAGATACCAGATCTTGTAGCAATACAGAGAAGAAGTTACGAACGCTTTTTGCAGGAAAAGGTGGCTGAGACCAAGAGAAAGTGTATCGGGCTCGAGGCTCTGTTTCGTGAGATATTTCCTATTGAAAGTTATGATAAGACTATGTGTTTGGAATATCTCCACTATGAACTGGAGAGGCCACGTTATACACCTATAGAGTGCCGGCAGCTGCGTTTGACCTACGGCTACCCATTAAAGATATGGTGCAGACTGCGTAGCAAGGATGGTGAAGATGTGACCGAGCAGGGAATATATCTTGGCGAGATGCCGGTTATGATAGGTGGCGGAGAATTTATCATCAATGGCGCCGTGCGGGTCATAGTCAACCAGCTGCACCGAAGTCCGGGGGTTGATTTTCTTATCGAGAGCAAAGAAGGCGATAGAGTTCTTCACGGCGGCAGAGTTATACCCGAAAGAGGTAGTTGGATAGAGATAGGTGTTACACGTAAAGATGTTTTGGTTGTCAGAATTGATCAGTCCAGCAAGATACCTGCAACCATTTTTCTTAGGGCAATAGACCAGGCCTACGGCACTACAGAGGCCATCATGCGTTCCTTTTATCAGACAAAGAACGTTCCCGTAGCAGATCTCAGACCTACTATGTGGGCGGTTGGGCCGATTGTGGACAAAGAAACCGGCGAAATACAAGTCGACGCCGGTACCCAAATCGGTGATAGAGTTTCTTTGATTCGACAAAGTAAGATCAAAAAGGTCGAAGTTATCGACGAAGTGCGAGATCCGATCATTCTAAACACTCTTGCTGAGGATGATTGCCAGAGCCACGAGCAGGCACTGCTAAAGTTCTATATGAGGTTAAGGCCGGGCAATCCGCCCAGTGAAGATAAAGCAAGGACTTTCTTTGCAGAGAAATTTTTTGATTCGAACCGCTATCGCCTCGGTAGTGTCGGTAGATTCAGGTTAAATCGTAAGTTCAAGCAGTCAGTAGACGAAAATGAGATGATACTTCGTCCCGAAGATTTCCTTAACACAATGAAATATATAGTAGCCCTGCGCAACAATGAGGGCGAGATTGATGATATCGACCACTTGGGTAACAGGAGACTGCGTACAATCGAGGAGCTGGCCGGTGGTGAAATCAGAAAAGGCCTGCTGAAGCTTCGCAAAACCATTCAAGAACGAATGAGTATGAAGAGAGACGGTGAGGAGTCGGTGCGCATCGCTGATTTAGTAAATTCCAAGAGCGTATCGAGCAGTATCAATTATTTCTTTGGTCGCGGAGAGCTGAGCCAGGTTGTTGACCAAACGAATGCTTTAAGCCAGTTGACACATGAAAGGCGTCTATCTGCTCTTGGCCCGGGTGGCTTGAACAGAAGGCGTGCGGGCTTTGAAGTCCGTGATGTGCATATCAGTCATTACGGCCGAGTCTGTCCAATTGAAACACCCGAAGGAACAAATATTGGCTTAATCGCTTCGTTGGCAATATTTGCAACGGTTGACGAATATGGATTTCTCCTTACTCCGTATCGTAAAGTAAAAAATAGTAAGGTTACTGATGAAATCGAGCATTTACGTGCTGATGAGGAGATGAAGGCTATATTTGCACCCCCGAGCACGGTCGACACAGAGACCGGCAAGCTTGCAAAGGGATTTGTTCTTGCCAGAAAAGGCGGTGAACTGGCCCAGGTTTCAAGCAACGAAGTAGACTATGTTGATGTTTCAGCCAAACAAATTGTTGGTGTTTCAGCTTCACTTATCCCGTTTCTGGAGCACGATGACGCGAACCGGGCTTTGATGGGTTCAAATATGCAGCGGCAGGCAGTTCCGTTACTGAAGACCGAACCGCCTTTAGTTGGCACCGGTATGGAGGAGTTGGTCGGTCAGAACTCAAGTATGGTCGTGCGTGCCAAAATAGGCGGTGTCGTTACTGCAGTTGACTCAACTAATATAGTCATTAACCACACCGACGAATATAAGCTTTCTAAATTTGTTGGATTGAATGAAAGAACCTGCCTTAATCAAAAGCCGGTAGTGGCGCTCGGTGAAAAGGTCCAGACCGACCAGATTATAGCAGATGGCGGGGGCACCGCTAACGGTGTGTTGGCGCTTGGTAAAAACGTCCTTGTGGGATTTGTCTCTTTTGATGGCTTTAACTTTGAGGACGCTATTATTGTCAGTGAAAAATTGTGCAAGAACGATAGTTTTACCAGTATCCACATCGACGAATTTACTGCTGAAGTTCGCGAGACCCGTCTCGGCAAGGAAGAATTTACCTGTGATATTCCCAATGTCAGCGAAAAGGCGCTGAGAAACCTTGATGAATACGGAGTAGTCCGCGAAGGAACAAGAGTTTGCCCTGGTGACATTTTAGTGGGTAAGGTGGTGCCCAAGAGCAAGACCGAGCTGACCCCCGAGGAAAAACTCTTGCACGCTATATTCGGAAGAGCCGGCGAAGATGTAAAAAATGACTCACTTGAACTACCCAGCGGGTATGAGGGAGTCGTAATAAAAACAGAGCGATTTACGAGGCGCGGCGCGGCCAGTGAGGAGGAAAAAAAGGCACTGGCGGCCGAGATAAAAAGCTATGAAAAGCAGATGAGGTCTAAAGAATGTCTGGTTTTCAGGCAGATGATCGACACTATCAATAAGAAATTTGAACTTAATATCGTCGATCCATCCACACGTCAGAAAGTCGGGCAAAGCCCCGATGATGACGTTGTATATGAGCAGGTAGAGAACTTTAATATTAAGTGGGTCAGGCCCGCCTCGGCCAGAGACGATGTACAGAAAATCGCGGATAAATTCTGGGACAAGCTTACTGAAATTCAGGAAGAAAAGAAACGCAGGGTTGATAGTTTTAAGCATGGCGATGAACTTCCCAGTGGCGTATTGCAGATGGTAAAAGTTTATGTTGCAATTAAAAGGGCGTTGTCCATCGGCGATAAAATAGCCGGGCGCCACGGCAACAAGGGAGTTATCGCCAAGATTATGCCGGAGGAGGATATGCCGTTTCTCGAA
>JAOUFU010000441.1 GCA_029858035.1 Phycisphaerae bacterium | reverse complement strand
CGCTCCGGTCCAGGGTGGTTCGGGTGCCATCTACGTTGATGATATCCGTGCGTGTCCTCCCAGATGTATTCCATCGCTGGCGAAACCACTTTACGATATCGCCCAGCCTTACGACTGCATCGTTGACGAGAAAGACATTAGAATGGTTTTAGGTGACTGGCTTGTTGAGGCAACAGATCCCGGCACAGGCAATCTCGTCGGCTGGTGGAAGCTGGATGATGCCACTGGAGCAACGGCGCAAGACAGCTCAATCTATGGCAATCACGGCACACTGATCAGCATGGATCCGACAAGCGACTGGGTTACTGGCCGGATCGGAGGAGCGCTCCATTTTGATGGAATCGATGATTATGTTGACTGTGGGAACGGTGCAAGTCTCCAAATAACCGGAACGGCGATAAGCCTCGCAGCCTGGGTAAAATACGACACCGGCGAGGACTATAGCGGAATCGCCATGAAAACCTCCAGTGGTGACTGGAGTGATGGTTACGGACTGTATGCTGACAACGACGCGGTCAACTTCTACGTTGTTGACTACGGCAACATAGCAACAAAATCGTTTACAGCAGATGACCAATGGCACCACGTTGCTGGAACATACGATGGTTCGAATGTGAGGGTATGGGTAGACGGAGTCGAGGGGACCCCGCTCGGTTACACTGGAAGTATAAGCAATGCAGACCATTCATTCGAGATTGGAAGAGGAGGGGATAATAGTTACAATTTCTCTGGTGCACTGGACGACGTCCGCCTCTACAACGTGGCGCTGACCGATACCGATATACTGGGCCTTTCAGGTTTGCGAACCGACCTGTATGAGGACAAGAAGATTAACTTCAAGGACTATGCTCTCATAGCAGACAAGTACCTTGAAGAAATTCTGTGGCCGACACCTTAAAGGGTGTTAGCATTATTTAGGTTTTTGACTTTTTATCAGTTCGGGGCCTGTACTGATTGATTCGGTATAGGCCCCGATTGTTTTTGAGCAGCAAGTTTGGGGTAAATGTAGAAATTCAGTCAGCAGCAGATTCACTCAGTATAAATCCACTCCCTTCGACAGGCCCGGGGCAGGCAGGACAGGCCCTTCGACTACGGTCAGTATAAATTCTCTCGGGATTAGTTAATTGTTTGATCCGTAGTTTTTTTCTTCCTAAAGAATAATATAACACCTTGCAAGGACTTAGTTTGCGCATTTCATCACAAACGATGGCTGAAAAATATCAAAAACTTATTATTTTCTTATTATTGAGAAATGGTAGTATAGGTAATTTAGACGGAACGCCGATATTTAATTTATTAGATTTCCGTCCTTTCGGAGTTAAGGGTGTGCAGCAGAATCTTACGGAGCAGGGCAATACAGGAAATCGTTAAGCCGGTTTTTTGGCCGATGAGCCGGACCGCCGGGTTGGGTATATGAAGTCGGATATTATCGAGTCAGGTTGATAATTAGTTTCTTGAATTTCATTGGTAGGAAAGGAGCATCGTATGTCGAGAAAGAGCAGCAACTTGAAGAAAAGCAACCTTGTGTGCCTGGTGTTGGTCGCGGTTTTTGTTTTGTGCACAATAGGAAGGAACGCAGAAGCGGGATCTGTAGTGGGGATGGCGGAATTCGAGGATTGTGTGCAAACTGACCAGGCAATTACCTGTGAACCGAAGATGTCTGTTACTGTGCCTATTTCCTATGGAATGTGGAAGGTGATGGAAGCAGTTAATCCTCTTGATGAAGCAACACGGATTGAGGTTACAAAGAGCCCGCCCATGTTTAATTATCCTTTAACATATTTTCATACGGTTTCTTATTATCCGCACGAGCAGGTCCTCAAAGAGCCGAATACGACAGGGCCCTGCTTTATATGTATAGACAGCCCGGATTCGAACTGCCCGACCTGCGGATTGACGTATATTGACGGTAATTCGATTGATCATCCGCAGGGTTTTTGCGTTCATGATATTATCGATTCGGCCTGCTCATGGTGGCGGGGCAAAGAACTCTACGGCGAGCATCCTAACGAGGCCCCTTTCTCTACCGCTCACTGTTTGAAGATGGGGGCGGTTTATTTCGACGGATTCGAGATTGGTGAATATATCAAGAGTTATGAAGTTTCAGTTAAACTCATGCAGGGAGGTGAGGAGCATACGATCCAACTTTCACCGGATAATCCATTTTATAATACTGTGCATGATGAAGCCTACTCGATGACCTTCCCGCTCAAGGCAGAGCTTGTGGGCGATGTCGACCCGACTGAAGGTCCGCTGGAGCTTGATAACTATATCCTGTATATTCCATCAAAGCCGGAAGATCATCCGATGGTAATGGATTACCAGAACAACATGTTACTGGTACCGAGAGAGGAAGTGTCAAAGGACGGGGGCGAGCTTGATAAGGTCGGTATCAGCTTCTATAAATTCAGGACACAGGCGGGCAACTGGAGGGTATCACAGGCCGGGGATGGCCTGCATAACCAGTTGTTTCATAAGCATAACTCGGATTTGATGAAGCTGGTAATGAATCCCAACGCGGAGACGACTTACCTTGTGCATGGAATGAAGGATTTTAAGGACTCAATGGATTTCAGGCAGGGAATGCCAAGAACTCTTAAACACAATATTACATATATCAATAACTCACTTGTTACACTTACGATGGATAAAGCGTATATTAAAACTATTGAAACCGAATCCGAAGGTGAAATCGTAAATGCTACCCTTGAGAAATATACGTGCTTTTCCGAAGATGGCTTGTTGAAGGTAAAAATCAAAAATATCGGCTACCTCCAGGCAGATTACATTGTTACAGTTACGAATGGCACGATGAACGTCTTAAATGAAATCCCGGCACAGGCAAGGATATTGGATCCGCTTGATGAAGCGGAGCTTAAATTCAATATCTGGACTTATCGGGGCAATCTGGAAACCAGCGATGAATATCTGATAACCCTGAAGTCACCTACCGGTAAGGTATATGATCAAGTCTGGGTGAGATTTGATACGGACAAATATACGACTAAATATTCGTGGGACCTTCAGGACAAGAATACGGCATCCGAAGCCGAAGCTGGCGTATCCGTGCTTGGGGACAGCACGTGCGATAAGATGGTTGATTTCCGTGATTTTGCGGATTTTGCGCGTTGCTGGCTTGTAGGCGTTGAATAGAAGAAGTTCAATCGAGAGGTCGATAATTGATTTGCATGGCCCGGAGGCGCTTTATGTGGCGGCGGAGGCGGGCGAGGAAATCGTCATAATCCTTCGAGGACTTCGGGGACCAGCCGACTTCCGCCAGCGCTGCTGCTCGTGGATATGCCATGTATTCGAGATGTTGGGGATTGGGGATGTATTCACCCCATAACTGGGCCTGCACACCCAGTACATGCCCGGCTTTTCCGGCGTCGATGGCCTCCGGAATGGGCTGGTATTGATAAACTTTTTCAAGGGGGACATATCCGCCGATTGCGAGAGGTTCCTTTTCTGCGGGGCCCTGGTAATAGTCGAAATATGTGTGCGAAGTTGGAGCCATTACGACGTCGTGTCCGGCATTGGCCGACGAGATTCCGCCCGCCTCTCCGCGCCATGACATTACAACGGCACCGGGGGCGAGCCCTCCCTGAAGGATGTCATCCCATCCGACGAGTCGCCGGCCGTGTCTAGTCAGAAAGGTGTCCATTTGTTTGATGAACCAGCTATGGAGCTCGGCCTCATCCTTCAGGCCAAACCGAAGGATCAACGCCTGCATTTCGTCACTTCGTTTCCAATGGTCCTTGTTCGCCTCGTCCCCCCCGATGTGAACATATCCGCCTGGAAATAGTCCCATTACTTCCGTCAGCACATCCTGCATAAAGGCAACGGTCTTCGGGCGTGGTGCGAGAATCCTCTCGTTGGCGGTCCAACGTTTTTCCGGTGGGATGTTGTTTAGCTTATTTGGGTACAGGCCAACG
>JAOUFU010000440.1 GCA_029858035.1 Phycisphaerae bacterium | reverse complement strand
GAAGACGACGATGTCACCTTCCTGAAATTTAGGCTCCATGGAATCGCCGACAACGCGGACGGCGAAGGCATTGGGGTCGTGCAAATCCGGACAGCGGACGTAATCATCGGCAATGCCGACGGGATAGTCGAGGTCGTTGAAATCACTGGGGTATCCTGCGGAGACTTTGTTTATGACGGGTACCATTCGGCCCGCCGACAAAGGTGAGAGCCCCTTTTTGATGTTCAACTCGCTTTTTGCAAGGAGTCTATTGAGGTTTTTCGGCCTGGTTTTTTTGGTCATGAGGTTCTTTACGAACTGCCGCCATTTCAGATTCTCGGCCTCGGCCGATTCGTATTTTTTTCGAATGTCAGACGGCATGCTTTCCATGTGGGCAATGTGGAGGAGCAGGCCGGACTTAAACTTGAGAGTCTTTTCGAGCTTTCTGAGGAGCTTGTCGCTGGGCGGGTTGTCAACCTTGCCGGTCTCGATGGTAGACAAATACGGTTTGGAGAAGCCGATGCGAGAACCGACCTCGTCGAGCGTCAGATTCAGCTCCTCACGCTTCTTTCTTATTATATTTCCTAATGACATAATGGCAATTTTAGCATCATATATTCCAAATGCAAGCTAAAGTTGGATAAAAATTCAACAAAAAACAAATTTTTTTCAGGAAATCAAGTGCTCTATCAGGATTTTTATGCCGAGAGCGATGAGGACGAGGCCCCCGACGGCTTCAATCTGGCCTTCGAAGAAGTGGCCGGCCTTCTTTCCGATGTAAACGCCCAGATATGAGAGTGCGAAGGTTATCAGTCCTATAATTGTTACGGCGACTGCGATTGAGACCTGCAGAAACGAAAGTGTTATGCCGACGGCGAGGGCGTCGATGCTCGTGGCAATCGAAAGAAAGAGCAGGACTACCATGCTGGCGGGGTTGGAATTTTTACCGGGAGGGGCGATTTTGAACGATTCGTAAATCATTTTCCCGCCGACGGCGGCCAGGAGCCCGAAGGCGACCCAATGGTCGTACTCGGCGATGTGGTCTCTTATGGTCAGTCCCGCCAGCGAGCCTATTAAGGGCATAAAGGCCTGGAAGGCGCCGAAGAAAAGGGCCATCCGAAAGGCGTGCTTTACTTCCAACTGCCTGTAGGTTGTGCCGCTGACGATGGAGACGGCGAAGGCGTCCATTGCCAGCGCCAGAGCAATAATTATGATTGTGATTAAGCCCATAACGGGTGTTTTTGATATCGCTACTTTTATTTTAGCATTGTGTCGATTGCCGCGGCAAGCTCATCCGGTTTCTGTGAGCCGATGAGCAGCTTTTTGCCGTTTGTGAAAACAAGCTGGACGCCTTTGTTGCCGCTGACGTTGTATGCTTTGCCTTTGCCGGTGAAGCTGCATCTTATTCCCCAGCCGCCATATTCGAGGATTGGCTTATATGTGCGGGCGTAGAACTCTGCCAAATTTTCTCCGGAAAATTTCCTGAATCGGATGTGGAAAGGATAAAAACGTACATAAAGGCCATCGGTACGGACCTCGGTTTCCATTTTCAATATGAAAAAGAGAATCGTAACCACTATCGGTATGGCCATTGCAATAATTGAAAGCAGAGTCGGTGCAAGTGTATTTGTCGTTTTTGGATTGGTAATCGTTTCCCAAAGCGCGACGGCGAAGATGACGACGGAGACGGCCATGAATACAACAAGCAGCCAACGGAGCGTTGAGCTGAAAGACTGTACTTCGCGAAAGATTAAGTCTTTTTCTTCAGACATTATGGTCATTGAAGCATTATTCTATGGTTTACAGATTTTGCAGGGCCTTTTGCCGGCTTCGATTGCCTTTTCCCTTGTACTGTAAGTTACGAGATTTCCCGGTTTTATTCTCTTTGCCGAACTGCAGTCGGGTTTGTGAAAGACCTTGCTGTTTTTGGAAGCCACGAATTCGTGTTCGGCTGTTATCAGTTTAACAGGTGGTTGAATTTGCCGGGTGGGAGCTGTTATCAAAGCGGCAATGTCATTGGCGTCTGTGGTCTGCCTGCCCGGAGGATTGGCGATGCGGTAATCTTCGATGAATGAATCGATCTGCTCCAGAACTACCTTAGTAATTGTGGGAGGCATATTCTGTACGGATACCGCCTGCATTGCTGCATTGGCTTTCCAGACATCGGCGTGGAAACCGAGCTTTGGCTGTGTTGCCAGATGAACAGATCTGGCTAATGACGTTTGAACACGGAAGACATTCTGCTGCGAATTATCGAGCCTAAGCATGTCGAGGTCGACTCTAAGCGCGGGGGAGGTGATTTCGCGGGCATTGTCCAACCGAGGTGTCAGAGTGATGTCACGCAGGGCGAGCTTGGTCTCAATTTTGCTTTTCAGTTCATTCAATGCTAATCCGTATTTTTTTGCCTCTGCTTCCGGCATTGAAATATCAACGTACAATCCCTTTATCCCGGCGAGTTCGGGGTAGGAACGACCAATCAATATACCGGTCGGATCTTCCGGCAAAAGCGGCTCTACCTTTGCGAGGGCGGGGACAGTAAAAATGGTTGTGATGACAGTAAGAATTAGAAATTGATTTGCAGTTCTCATAGTTCTCCTCTCTTTCCAATAAATTAGTTTCATAGTTCCCCCAATAAAATGGGTGTTTAACGACTCCGACATTTTACCTGATACCTAACGCTTTATTTACGGCGGCTTTCATTTTTTTCAGGCCGATTTTGGCTACGTCCAACGCATCCTGTTTCCAATAGCCGGGGTTGAACAGCTCCAGCGACAGTACGGTGCGGCTGCCAGTGGCGCACAGGTCGCGGAGAATTTGTGTCATCGGCGCGATGCCGTCGCCGGGCATGACGCGGTCACGGTCGCCAATCCTGTCGCGCGGCGGGTCGGCTGGGTAGTCGTTCAGGTGAAAGACCTGAATGGCCTGGGCACTTAGCTGCTTTAGGCCGTTGAAGTCGGAGCCTCCCTTATAGATATGATAAACGTCGGGCAGGAAGCAGGCTTTGGGGTGTCCGCTTTCGATGACTACGAACATACACTGGCCCAATCTGTGCAGGTTCTTTGAAGGGCCCCATAGCTCAATCTGTGGGACGACGCCGATTTTGTCGGCGAGTTCCAGGAGCGCACGATATCGCTCGGCGGCTTTCATAAGGTCGAGTCCCGGCTCTCTTGTTGCACCGGCCGGCGGTGCGGCGATGCGTTTGCCGCCAATCTGAGCTAATATGTCCATATCGCGCTTTGCCTGTTCGAAGCCTTTGGCACGCTCGGTGTCGTCGTCTATAATCCACTGGAAGAAGCTGATGGAGCTTTCGACGGTGAGACCGAGGTCTGCGATGTGCTTTCGCAGGTCCTTCAGGTTTCCGCCGGCCCCGGCGTATTCGTGGATTTTCTGTACCCATGGCTCGATGGCCTGGTAGCCGGCCTTTGCGGCGATTTCGATTTCCTTGTCCAAAGCCAGCTTTTGCCCGCGGATGGTGCTGGTGTTAAGGCAGTATTTGAACGGCACTGCGGGAGCGGCGGCGGCCTTGGCTGTTTTGTCGCCGATTGCGGTTGTGGTGACGGCGGCAACGGCGGCACCTGTACGGGCCAGTAATTGACGTCGTGATATGTAACGTTTAGTCATCAGCGATTCCTCCTTCTTACATTTTTCGGTCGAGTAGACATAAGTTCAGGCTATAAGGGCAAAGGCGTCAGTGACGTCCATACCTTCTTTGATGCCGAGGGCCTGGGCCTTTTCATTTGCCTTTGTAACTTTACGGTTCGGGAAACGGTCGAGGGTGCCGATCGGGTTGTCCGGAGTGCTTTCGACGATCGCGGCTGCGACGCCGTAACCCTGGCAGGCCCGGACGTCAATGGCGGGGCAGGCCAGGAAGCCTTTGGGGCCTGTAACTAATAAAATGTTGAAACCGGACCATTTTGTCTGCACGCCCTCGACGAGTCCATTCGGGATTTTATATG
>JAOUFU010000439.1 GCA_029858035.1 Phycisphaerae bacterium | reverse complement strand
TCGAATCTGTTGATGAAATTCTGGATTTTGCAATCGGAAGAGAAATAGAGGCAATTCGTTTATACATCGACCTGGCGGGTAAGGTGAACAAACCTGAGATGCGTGAGGTCCTTAAAGGTTTTGCCAGGGAAGAGCAGGAACATAAAATAAAACTGGAAGATGCAAAGGCGGTCGGAATGGTGCTCGTAGATGAAGAAGTGGCAAGTCTCGGCATCGCCGATGAAGTCGAGGGCGGCGAGTTTCACCCCGATATGAGCTATGCTGAAATACTCCTTTTCGCCATAAAAAAGGAAGACGTATCTGTAAAGCTGTATACCGACATGGCCAAAATAGCACAAGACGAAGAAGTAAAGGATATGTTGTTGCAGCTTGCTCAGGAAGAAACCGAACATAAGCTGAGGTTCGAGATGGAGTATGACTTGACAACGTTCTAATAAGCTGACTACAAGAATTCTTCTTCAAAACAGCCGGAATCTACTGTTCATACATTTATTACTAAACAGAACTTTACCCGCATCTTTTCCACAACTCACTACCTGTCCACACTTCACAGAACAAAAAGGAATACATCAGCCCCCCTTTTTAGTTATGTCAAGTCGTTCTTATCGGGCGTTTAAATAAATGCCAACTTCCGGCATAAAATGAGGCAAGTAATTTGCCTTAGATGGAAAATAAATCTTATACTTTAGTTAGAGTGTAGACGTTAACAATTAGAGAATCCAATCAAAGAAATTAAAGGGAATTAACATGTTAAAAACATTATCCTTATACAGGGATTTTGTAGACTTTCTTCGCAAGGAAGCTAACGTGGCCCCAAAATATGCAAAAATCGGGAATTTAATTCTAACTTATAAGCTAATAAACACCCCAGAACTTTCAGCTGAAAGCAAGCTCACATACGCCTATTTATTTTATCATAGAGACGATGTGACCGGTTTCCGAGTACCCGTCTTAAGCGAAAAACTGGGAATGGCCCCCGAACTAATACGCAGTAATCTGAAAGAACTGCAAATCACAAAACACATTGCCTTAATCACAGCAATACGAAACGATGATATGTCTCAGCTGTCATATTTCTATAAGATAGTTGACCCGACAAAATATGGCATGCTTGACCTGGAAAAGGAGCAATTTACCACAGTCAAAAAATGAAACTATCCGCGCTCCTAAATTAACTTTTCAAATTACCCTGTAGTCAATCCAGGCATACGACCAAACCTACAACTCGAATCCTATTCTCTTCCGGCGCGTTGACTACACGATTCGATTAAATAGGGCTTAATCATCTGCAAACCGCTTCTCACGCGTACCAAACGCACGTAGAATCACCAACCTCGCCTCTATAAGTCTAAATTCAAAACCGGGATTAAGATATACTAAAGCCCCTTATTCTCGAGTCTTATGCACCCTGAGATAGGAAAAACAAGGTGTTTGTTAGACCTTTTGCGACCAAAAACCGCAGCGAAACAGACGTTAAATTCTGTGACAATATTGAAATACTTCTTGCAAAACGAGGCAATACTTTGTTATAATTATAGATAATGAAGATATAAGGTGGGCAGAGAAAACTACCTTAATATTGCTTGCTATTATATTTCGCATCTTGTTGTCATTCATATCGTGCCCGCCTTACAAAAATCGTTTAAAGGAACCATTGTGCATCAAACGATAAATTTTGAAAGGAGCATTAAAATGTCAACTATATGTACTTTTATAAACAGCTTTAAGAAAAGAGCAGGATTTGCTGCCCTTGTAGCATTGATTGCTGCCGCCCCGGCGTGGGCAAGGGTCGACATTACGGCTACTCAATTTGGGGAGCCTTGCGACGGTAGAATTAAGATCAGCTTTGATGCAAGCTCGGAGACAAATTTGATTCGGGCGTTTTCTTTTGATATTCAGCTTGATAATGACGCCAATATTTTGGAGGTGATCGGGCTTAGTGCCGACTACTATATTTACCCGGGCACTATCCAGATTGATGCGTTTGGAAACGTGATTGACTATGGCACGGCCTTAGCCGAGTATAGTGATTTGCCGAGCGGCACCCTGCCCGGCCTTGACAGCAATGGTGTCACTATCGAGCTGGCCTCGCTATATGCGCCTGTTGGCCCCGGCTCTCCTAACGCTCCGGCTAAAACTGGTGACCTGGTTTCGATCAATGTTAGCGGCTCCACTTGTATTACAATCACTGCGAATGTCGCCCGTACCGACAGCTCAGGTGTGGTCATGGAAGATCCTAACGAGATAGTTCAAGTGAATTTCCCCCCGCCCCTTTGCGTTGGATATCACCCCTGCATTGGATGTTACTGCCGCCAGGCGGACTATGATGAGTGGTTACTTGTCGGTATGCCCGCTTGCTGGTGCTACCAGAGACAGTGTCACGGCGATGCCGACGGTCTGAAGGAGGGCAGTGCCAAGGCCGGCTATTGGTATGTTGGTTTGAACGACCTCAATATCCTGGTATCTGCATGGAAGGTCCTTGAGCCGGCAGTTGCGCCGACTCCGAGCGGCCCCGGTATTACTTCTGTGGCCAATGGTGCTTGTGCCGACTTTGATCACCTCAAAGAAGGTAGTTCTAAGGCGGGCTATTGGCGTGTCGGTTTGGGCGACCTGAATCTCCTGGTGGCTAACTGGAAGATTCTTGAGCCTGCTGTCGCGCCAACTCCAGGCGGTCCCGGTGTTCCCGGTAACTGCGCTCCGGGTAACGAGAGCCCGTAAGTCAGTAGTTTACTGACCTGCTCTTTTACCTATACGGGTAATTGTGAGAAGCTCAGTAAAACAAATTAGTTAGGCAAAGAGGCAAGCCTTTCCGGCTTGCCTCTTTCATATTTATCTATAATTGCGGGAGCCGGGCTAATAGAAGCGGTATTCGAAAAGCCGTTTTCAGCTCAGAAATGGAATGTAATCAATAAATCTATGTCTTTGGGCCTCTATAACCTGCTTTAAGAGACATTTATAACAGTAATTGTCCGATAATTTTCTTGGATTTTGTATAACAGTCTGCTAAAATAATAAATAGAGCATTTAGTTCTGGTTAAAGGAGAAAACCAATGTCTACTTCTTCTTCATTCCGGCGTTCTAATACCGTGTTTTCCAATCCGCAGAACTTGTTTATGCTGAATACATTTTCAGGAGGTTTTAATCTAAAAGTTTTGCTGGTTTTTATGTTGATACTATCGTCTGCTCTCGCAAATATCGCACAGGGCGATTCAAACGAACCCAACTATGTGAAATGGTCCCAGCCGCCGGTTGAATGGCATGAGCCAAATACCTTTATTGGCTGGGATGAACCATCATTTTTGGATGAGGCTTATTATGCTCGATGGATTATGGCTGGAGAGCCGGATTGCTGGACCTATCACTGTCCATACCAGTGCTACGGCGACGCCGACTGCCAAAGGGAAGGAAGTCCTAAGACGGGTTACTACTACGTTGGAACCAATGACTTGTACATATTGCAAAGCTGTATCAGTTATCCTCCCCTCCCTCCAGATGATGGATGTTCTTGTGCTGACTTCGACCGAGATGGCGACGTGGATTATGATGACGGGGCTATACAAGAGACCTGGTTTCAAGTGCAGGACATTCCATGCGATTGCCCCCAGCTATTTGGACCGGTATTGGCTGCTGATGATTTTCCTTGTGATTCAAATAAGTCGATTACAGCGATTCGCTGGTGGGGTTCATTCAACAACTGGCGCGATAATGCAATTCCTGCTGGAAATCTGCCGTATGCCTTCCATATTACAATCTGGACCGATGTTCCTGCCGGTACGGATGCCAACTACAGCCATCCTGGCAAAATAGTCTGGGAAAATTACTGTGATACCTACGATGTCAGCTTCTTCGGCACCGAGTTTGACCCACGTATACAACAAACAGATTTGACGAAATTCGAATTCTATCAGGAGCTTAAGCCGAATGATTACTGGTATCAGCC
>JAOUFU010000437.1 GCA_029858035.1 Phycisphaerae bacterium | reverse complement strand
ATCGCCTTCGATGGATATGCGGAGTT
This sequence comes from Phycisphaerae bacterium, assembly GCA_029858035.1. GTDB lineage: Bacteria > Planctomycetota > Phycisphaerae > Sedimentisphaerales > Anaerobacaceae > CS2-K091. Next base: position 3,931 of record JAOUFU010000437.1, on the reverse strand, counting down.
TGAACCGAGGTTCAGCGGATCGTATGCCGACTACGTGCCCGGAACCAAGAGTGGGTCCATTGCTTATGTCCCTTGCTGCCAGGGCGTGCGCGGCAACGCCAACGGCGATTTAGGCGAGAAGGTCAATATCTCCGACGTATCGTACCTGCTGGCGTATATGTTCGGCATCCCCACCGGACCGGCGCCGCCTTGCCCGGAAGAAGGTAATGCCAATGGCGACATCGATGAGAAGACCAACATCTCCGATGTATCGTATCTGTTGGCATACTTGTTCGGCATCCCCACCGGACCGGCGCCGCCACTGTGCCCGTGATGACGATGCGGTCAGATAGTGTACAACCGGAATGCCGTGAGCGGAGAGGTTGAGCAGACAGCGGATACAAGTGGAAGGTCGTTCGCATAGACAAGGCTTGTAAGAAATAAGTGATGGCGTTGGTCGGAATACAGCACAGGACCATTGGGAAAGGAGATTTTTATGGTGTCTCGACTGTTGCTGGTCGCGCTGGGCGGGTTAATGATCATGACAGGAGGCCCTGAGACAATGGACGACGATAGGAATGTTAGTGACGAGAAAGCCAAGATTAGCAAGGTTATCCACAACAGCATAGGCTGGGCGGCAACCAAAGACAAGGAATTATCCTACAGTTGTTTTGCTCATGATTCGGATCTGTTCTGGTTTTCTCCCAGGGACGATGGCACGATTCACGGTTTCAAGGCATTCACCGACCTGACAGAAGGCTTCTTTATGAAAGACGATTTCAAAGCCATACGCTATGAGATCAAAGATCTTTATATCGGCCTGTCCCGGTCAGGGGATGTGGCCTGGTATCATGCTCGTCTCGATGATTTCAATGAGTGGCAGGGCCAGCCCGCTTGTTGGGAAGACGTACGCTGGACGGGGGTGCTGGAGAAGCAGAACGGCCGCTGGGTGATCGTGCAGATGCATTTCTCCGAGGCCAATGACAAGAAACCGTGAGGGAGAATTCTCTCTAATTTTTGGCGAGTGCGCAACAGGCCAGGTTTCGGGAGAGACTTAAAGTCCGGCTGCCATGTCGTATGAATGCTCGCAACACCGGGCACACCGGGGCCAGACCGCCCTTCCTGAGCCAATAGCTGGCACGTGCTTGCACTACTCTCGTTAGTACAGATTCCGATAACACGGAAGCCTGGGCAACCGTTTTGAGTACGGTTCAACGCGGGGCTATGGCGTACCGAGCCTGCCAGGCTCGGAGCTGCTATGAGCCTCCTATCAAAGGGGACACGAGTTCATGAAATTGTTCTGAACGAGTTCCGACAACATCGTTGTCCGTGTGGGGCATGGAAGTCATCACTATAACCAAGGCCTGATTCGGTACTATAAGAATGGAGTTCCCGCCATGTCCCCAGGCCTCAATTGCATCCCAGCGTGGAAGCACCCACCAGTAATATCCATAGCCTCTGATGTCCGGTGCAACCTGGTATGATGTCGTGGTTTGTTGCCGTGTAGATTCAGCTATCCAGGCCGAGTCGACGATTTGCCGGCCCCTCCAGACGCCGTTGTTCAACACCATCTGCCCGATCTTTGCCAGATCGCGCGGCCGGAGATGAAGCCCGTGTGCCCCCATCGATGTGCCGAAATGATCGGAATCCCAATAGTAATCCTCAATGCCCAGGGGGGCGAAGAGCCGCTCTCTTGCCCAAACCTCCTCCGACCTGCCGGTGAGGCGTGTTATCGCATAGCTGAGAAGATGCGGATCGCAATCGCGATAGTAGAACTCCTCACCGGGTTCGGCATACATCGGTTTATTCAAAATATACTTTACAGGGTCTCGGGATTCATCAGTATAAATCTCAACCGAAAACACATCGTTATCAAACAATATGCCTGATCTCATTGTGAACAGGTCACGCATCGTGATTGTACGCTTGGATCCGTCGGAAGGGAATTTATCCGGTAAAATGGAGTAAAGAGTCTGACTCAACGAGTCAACATAGTGCTCCGAGTATATAATGCCGAACACGAGAGATGTAACGCTCTTCGTGACCGATTGGATGTTACTATAACGGTCGCGATCCTGAAGATCGCGGCAGTAGGTTTCAAATACCAGTTTGCCGTCTTTAACTACAAGTAAACTCTTGGCATTGAAGAAGCGATCCTCAGCTATAAACTGAGTATAGATCGAGTCCAGCGATTGCCTGCTAATGCCCACGTCCTCCGGTGCAGCCACCTCCCAACCGTCATTCAGTTGCAACGGCATGTTAGGACCTGCTATCTTATAAGGAGCATCACGTATGCAGGCGTTTAACGTTATCAGAAGCAGGCTGCAACAGGCAAGGAGTACAATCATTCTCATAGAATGCCTCAGCTGATCTTCCATTGATATCTCACGAGTAATCTTGTGTTAAGAATCCAGATATCTTTCGGCTCGCGGCAATGATCCAACGCTAATTCCAGACCAAGACTCAGGAGAGTGCCTCTTGATTCGGGCCTGATCATTACTTGAAGCAGCGGCGATTGAAATCCCCAGATGGTCTTCAAGTCAAATGACTTGTTGGGCGCGCTGAAATGATAGGAGAAATGATTTAGCGGCTCCTGTTGCCGGTATCGGTAATCCGGTGGGCGCGAAACAAGGCCTATGATGGGCAAATCCAGACGTATGACCGTATACCCGAGACGCGGCAGGCTCGTATGGTATTCTCCTACCACTGCCAGACTGTGCGTGGTTAACCAATAAAGGTGGGCATCATCCCAGCTAGCCAGAAAGAGATTCCTCATTTGCAGAGGCAGAGCGATTCCACCCCAAAACTGCCGGCTGTGTCCGTTGCTCCATACCATCCTCGTCCACGAAGGCCGCAGTTCAAGGGTGGTACTGTAGGCCTCATGCGAAAAGCGATTCTTGAGCGGGGCCGCCGAGATACAGAGGCGGATCTGCAGGGAATTGCGTGCTGTTCGCACAGAATACTGTCCGCCCAGGATAAAAGCGGGTCCGTCGAAACTGATCGGGACAACAAGATCCTCTCGATACGAGCCAATCCCGGCGCCCAGCACCACGCCGAGATGACGGGCCGGGTCGGCGGGACTTTGCTTCGTCTCCGGGCAGGCATTGACTGAAAAAAGCAGAGTGATAACGAAAGCCGTCGCCAGCCTTTTTCCAGGCTTGAACTCAGAACCTACCAAACTAATTTTATCCATACTGAAGTGTGATTTGACCTCTAAGCGCGATTCCCGTGCACGATGCAAAATGCGCCCTTCTATCTGACGCGAGCCAAGAGGTCGCGTAAATCTAATTATAGACAACTCTTTCCTGAGCGCAACAAAAAAACTCCGCTCACACATGTTTCCGGGCCTCGATTGCATCCCGGTGAGGCCGTACCCGCAGGAAGGCAATGCCAACGGTGACCCGGATGAAAAGACCAACATCTCCGACATGTCGTACTTGCTGGCTTACCTCTTCGGCATCTCGACCGGTCCGGAACCGCCGGTGTGTCCTTGAGGGTGCACCTGTCCTTTATGCGGGAGGGCCTGCCAGCGAAGGGTGGGCCCTTCTCGCTTGTGCCGGATTTTGGCCAGTCGGCGGCAAAAACAGACTAAGCTGGATAAAACCAGAATAAAGAGAAGAACGGTTTCTGTGAACGAAACCTGCTCGCGTCGTAACTCGGAGTAGTCCAATAAAGTAGGATGTCCTTTGGCGGAGACGCCAGTGGTAATAAAATGCCGATAGGTATGGCAATCCACGCGTATCGGCCTGTGAATGATTGTAAAAGCCGGCCCGGTGTCTTTCTCTGTTATCTCTTCTTAACAGCCGCAAGCTCTTCCATAAGATCAATCTGCACTCTCTGGATTTCCAGCAATCTTTGCCAAGAGTGGTTCATCAACTGGTCGATCTTGGTATGGAGTTGTCTGATTTCAATCTCCGCCTTCAGATTTACCTGGTAGTCGTGCTCAGCCCGC
>JAOUFU010000438.1 GCA_029858035.1 Phycisphaerae bacterium | reverse complement strand
ATTGTTATACAATCTCAAAGTAGTAAACGTTCTACGGTAATTTAAGCTTCATACCTTTTATGAGCGCACCATCTATTTCCGGCAGCCCCATGAGATTCAGTGCGAGATCCACACCATCTGCATGTCTTATCGGCTGATCTGTGAATGAGGTATTATAGTTTGGCCCTCGTACACTGCCTGGGTCCTTCCGGCTTAAATCGCAATAATCATACGGGTCTACGTCCTTGGGAATCAGGTGGCCCCAGACACCAAACGGAAGCTGGCACTCTCGCAGATCGGCTGGACTGCCACCATGGTTATAATCAATTCCGCCATGGTCTGCCGTCATAATAACGACCGTATTATAGTACCAGGGTTTATCTTCATTGCTCGAAGCCTTAACCATGTCAAATATCTTGGCCAGGTAATTATCCACCTTTATCACAGCATTGTCCCAAGCGGTGCTGCCCCAACCACCTCCTGGATTGAGGTGTCCTGCGGAGTCAGGGCCTCTAAAGTGGAAGAAAACAAAGTTGTCCATCCCTGTTGATTCAAGCGCGCTTATAAGGTAGTTAGGATCCGTGCTGCTGTTATTTGTATAGTGGGTCATCTTATCTTTGCCGTCTATATATGGAGGGACTTGATCATCCCTGCCGTAAATGGCGTTATAGCTCCGTTCGAAGAGTTCAAACTTATCTTTGTTTGCATACAGAGCAGTGCTCATACTGCGGTCGTGTACAATGTCGAATGGACTGGCCATGTATAAGTTGCCTGGGTTGTTATAGTTGTTTTCGTTCCCAGTCCACTTATCAGGATTCGTTGCATATTTGTAATACCCGTGCAGCATCCACTCGGCCCTGGAAGGAGTGTATCCGGAGTATCCGTCGTTGTACTCCCACCCATGGTGTGTAGTCGAGTTCGGCCATACCGGCACTGTGACCGGCTTATCAACGGGGCGTCCTGTGATCATGGTGGTGTGGGCCGGTATCGTTTTGGTGAACGTGTATTCGGCCCTGGCGTTGTCGGTCCACATACCACCGTCCATAAAGTAATCTTTCATATTCGGAAGATCCCCGGCAGCGAGCAATGAATCCAGGTAACTTGAGTGTGAACCGAATCCGTCTACGCTTATGAATATTGCGTGCTCGACAACTGCCTCATAAGCGCCCATGTCAGAGTATGGAGTTCCCTGACCAGAGTTAGTGACAGCTCTGATATCGACGCGTTCAAATCCGAGTATATCGGTCTCCGGGGCATCCGTAGCGGTACCATTACCAGCATCAACACAATTGCTGTCGAAACAAATCCTAAAACCGTCGTCGCAGGTAAGGAATCTATTGTCCGGGCCATCAGGATCGCCTGAATCGGCGAAATTCGGATCCTGACTAATATTATTATCGTCGGGGGCATATCCAGACTGGTCAAGATCAGAATACGAAACGGTCGTGGCGCCGTAATCTTTATCGCATATCGCGACGTCGTAGTAGCCAGCGCCAGTGCTGTTATCCCAAAAGATGCAGTTAATCACTGTTGGCTCGGCATAATCTTTGGTGCACATTCCGCCACCGTCCCAATTAGCAGTGTTTGCAGTGAAAGTACAGTTAATAAACACGGGGTCAGTATCCGCACCTTTATTTGCTACGCCACCACCATTTTTTCCACCATTATTACTACCAGGAACAGTACTGTTACCTGCAATCAAACAGTTAATGAATTTCGGACTGCTGCCCGCCACATTATAGGTTTCGCCACACGTGTTCCAAATTGCACCACCATTACTTTTACCTTGACCACCTTCAACATTTTCACCATTAGTGTTATTGCCATAGAACACACAGTTAGTAAACGTTCCATTGCTTCCTTTGGAGTTGACCAGCGCACCGCCATCATCTCCGGCAATGTTATTGAGGAATATGCAGTTGGTTACCGTTGGGCTGGAATACAAGCAGCTCATTCCACCACCGTCACCGTCACCGCCATAGGCCCTGTTTCCCTTGAAGATACAATTTGACACTGTTGGAGAAGCACTTGTAATTTTCATTCCTGCGCCGTCGCATAAACCCGAATCGGCAAATCCCATTGTAATAGTGAATCCGTCAAGCACTGTGCTTGAATTAGCATCCTGACATGTCACAACGTGATGACTGTTGGTGTTGTTAAGAGTATCATCACCATCAATGTCACCGCTAAGGGTTGTAACGTTGTTTATATAGTCGCGTTCGGCCCATGTATCATCGCTTTTGGTTGGATCGAAGCCGCCATAGACCTCAACGCCGTCCTCAAGCTGGAAGGTATTAGTTGTTAAAGTGCCCGGCTTATAAATGCCTTCAGCAACCCAGACGTGGTTGCCGGAGCTTGCGGCACTAAGACCTTCCTGAAGGGTATCAAAAGCGTCAGCCCATGAAGTCCCGCCACCTCCGGGAGCTGCGTCTTCATCAACGTAAATAATGTCTGCGGTTTTTATTTCTACCTGGTCGCTGCCATAAGAGTTTGTGGCCGTGATAGTCACAGTACCTTTTGTGCTCGGTGCAGTATAGTCTGTACATGAACCTGTGGTCGGGTCAAACGACCCCCCACCTGACCAGGTGATTACCGTATCACCCGTTGCCTTGCATAAGTCCGCAAAAGTACCTCCTGCAAGGTAAACTTCATTATCATTGGGTGAAGTTATGACCGGGGCGTTTCCATCCGGACAGTCCAGCGCTATGGCTATGTCTGTAAAGACATAGGCGAACAATATCATAATAGAAATTTTAAGAATTTTATTAATGCTCATTTTTTGGCTCCATCAAAAGACGTTATCTTTTTTAATGATTATGATTACAACAAGGCTGAAAATTATCAGCCCCGCTGCTCCAATAATACACTTGAGAAGATAATTTCCCGGGGGAGCTCTTGTATTTCTCGAAACAAATTTTTCTTTTTGCGGTATCTCAGTAGAATTGGGTTCAACAAAGTGACGATTTTCAGTTACCTGTGGAACAATATCTGATTGTACCAGGGCACCTTTTTGGTTTTGACTAAGTGCGACGGGTGTAGAAACGTTTGCATGTAAGGTCGGACCTGAAGGAGTGGGGAATTCCTCGTTTCCCGGTTCCAGGTACTCCTTCATCCCGGCCAGAGTTTCCTGAATATGTTCAGCCGCTCTATCTGCGATAAAGGTGCCGGAATACTTTTGAGCTATGCTCCCAAGCTCGCCGATAGCAGTAGATGCGTCAATAAGTTTGGCGGAGTATGCAACTTGATCAACGGCAATCTCCTGATAGCGTTTTATTTTGTCTAATACTTTTCTCAATGAATAAGCTTGTTCTATTTTCTCTGCTGCCTGGTACTGTTCCTCGGCTCTCATAGAATCGCCATGCTGATCAAGGGTCTCGCTTAGCTTTTCTATGGCCTCAAGCTGTCGGGCTATCTTTTCGGTATCATACTCAAGAGCTTTCTTTGACCACTCAATAGCGGTTTCGAATTCCCTCAGTGTTGTGTAATGGCTGCTGATTGAGCTCATTGCCTTGTAAACAAGAGGTTCGTCCTTCGGATAAGAGCTAATTATTTCCTTGTAAAGCCTTATGGCCTCTGGGAAGTTGGGCTTTTCACCCTTCTCCAGTTGATATGCAGAACCGTTTAGCTGGGCCATTCTATAGAGAATGTGCAGTCGCTGTTTCTTGTCAGGCTCGGCCGACAGGGCTGACTGATAAAGGCTTAATGCCTTTTGCTGGCTGGCCTCCGGACCCAGCGTATACATGTTGTCATGCTTATGGGCCTGCCCGATAAGCTCGGCAACCTTGTCCGGGTCCTCAGCCTTCAATATTGTTGTCGCTAATAGTAATACGGGTAATAATTTCAGTAACGTCTTATGTGTCAATTTCATATAATGCGATACTCTCTTCAATTAGCCTTAGTTGTCCCCACTTTATAGGTTGGTGTGATCGAGTTAAATTAAAAGTAATGTAAATGTTTTAGGACTTGAGTGAAGTGATC
>JAOUFU010000436.1 GCA_029858035.1 Phycisphaerae bacterium | reverse complement strand
TACAAAATCGAGAATGCCTTTAGCCGAACGGAAATTGGTATTCAGATCGACGCGTAATCCGGTTTTAATATCGGCCGGGTCAACCGACGCAGGTTTGAGATGGTCGATAAAAATCTCCGGCTTCGCCCCCCGCCAGGCGTAGATACTTTGTTTGACATCACCGACAACAAAGACATTGCCTTCGCAACTGAGCATATCGAGTATCGCCTGCTGGACGGGATTAATATCCTGATATTCGTCGACAAAAATGTATTTGTACCTTCGGCGAAGCGCCAGAGCCGTTTCAGAAGGTGACGGATTATCCGAAGACCCTTCAGCAGCTAAAAGCCTTAGGGCATAATGTTCGAGGTCGGCAAAATCCAGACAGTTAATAGCCCGCTTGGCATCACTGTAAAAATCCTCGAATTTCCTCACAAGCTCAACGAGCACCTTCGTCTGAAGAGAAGCCGAACCACCGACCATGTCGAGGTAATCGGGATTAATAATAGCAAGTTCCGAAAGTTTCTCAAAGGAATCAACCGCGTTTTTTACTGTTTTTTGTATGAGGTCAGCGACCGATTTTGACGTATCCCTGGGTTTGTTTACTCTTGGCTTGCTGAAGTTTCGTATTTGCGCTACGCACCGGTCCCAATCACCGGCTTTTAAAAGCTCAATACATTGTGCAACGGGCCCTATAAAAGTCTCTTCACATTGCGCAGTCCAATCGCCATCAGGAATTTCATTTAGATATAAATTCCGGGCGTGCTGAAGCTGATTAAGAATATGTTCTAATTTTTCAGCGATAATCTCTTTTTGTTTGAGGCCCAACTCGGTTGTGAAGGGATTGGCCACCTCCGCCAGACGTGTCGCCCGCTCGTACCAGTTTTGCCGTGAAACCACGGTGTCGAGAAAATCGCTAAGCTGGATTATCTTCGCAAGAAAACCGTCATTTGTCCGAAGGTCCCGCCGTGACAGGAGCTGCTGAAGGGCTTGTACTAAATTGCTCTGCTCCCAAGCCCAGTCGATGGTCTTCTCCAGTACTTCCGCTTTGATTAACCTGGCCTCATCGGCGTCAATTACGCGGAATGTCGGGTCAAGACCAAGCTTGTAAAAATACTCGGTGATAAGCCGTTTGCAAAACGAATGTATCGTGCTGATATCAGCGCCCTGCAGCAAAATAAGCTGGTGTCGAAGGTGAGGATCCCGGTATTTCAGGAACGCGTCTCGCAGTTGCCCGTCGATTCGCGAACGCATTTGTTCGGCAGCCATCTCCGTAAAAGTCAAAACGAGCATGCTCCAAACGTCGGTTTTGTCGCCGATGATACCGACACACCGGCCTGACAATACGGCTGTTTTTCCGGTCCCCGCCGAGGCGGTGACCAGAACGTCGCTGCCGCGTGCCGTAATCGCCCGCTTCTGCTGCTCGGTCCATTTAATCTTCTTCTCAGCCATCAACCATCCTTATCTTTTCGAGCACTTGAAGTTTCCCAAGTGACTCCAAGAAATTGTATTCATTTATCTGCCAGTCGAACCGGCAAACAGGTTTATATTTGCAGTAACTACACGGTGATTCCGTGCCAAGCCTGTATGGCCTGACCTCAATCTTGCCTGAGAGAATCTTTGCCGCCAATTCGATTATTCTCTGCTCAGTAAATTCAAGAACTTTATCAAAATCGTCCGGCTTTAATGCTCCACTTCTGCCGTAGTCACCATACTGATCATCTTTTGAGCTGATGCGGAAATTATAAAATTTGCCCCAGCCGGAAGTTGCTGCTGTGTCAAGTTGCAGGTAATGTTCGCCATTTAATATTCCCTTCGCCTTATACTCAAAATTTTCTCCCTTCCCTGGCAATTCATCAAGGGCAGCCAGTCCGGTTACTGTTTCGACCGGCATATAAAAGGCACCTGCCGCGTTTTTTGTCTTTGAGCCCTTTGCATTGCGAACAGCCAACAAATAAATTGGAAGCTGCATATCGAGGCCGTAGTAAAACTTCGACCAGCTAAAGGACATGCCCCGACGCTTATAATCGAACACGGCGGCAATTTCTTTGCCGTCGATTTCTACAATATCAAGCCGGTCAATTTTGCCGTTCATAGTCAACGAACGCTTATCCGGCAGGGTAATTTCATATTTGCCAAGTGTATCCTGTGTGTCCCGGACCTGGCCGAAGGAAACTTCCGAAAGAGCCGACCGAAAGCTGCCTGCTCGTACCATTTGCGCTATAGCGAGAACACAATTCTCGAGAACCTCAGCCGCGGAATTAATGATAAATGTATTGTGAGCACTACGACTGGCAAAATTGGAGATAAAGGCATCGGTCTGGATAAAATTCAATATCTGTTCGTTTAGCAGCCCTAATAATTCTTTATCCTCAACCGTCGCAAAATCTTTATTTACTTCGCTAAGTTTCTTCAACAAAGCATCCAAAACTCGATGGTAAAAATTGCCTAAGTCCAATGGCTCAAGTTTAAACTCCTCCCGTTCTTTTAACTCCAGCACATAACGAGCGAAATACTGATATGGACACGCAGCAAAACTGCCAAGTCTTGTCGCAGAACTCCTTACACGCTCACCAAAAAGCCCCGCAACTACATCTTTATCCAGCTGGGCACAATTGTCATAATTTATCGCAGAGAGCACATTCGAGCCTGTCTCGGCAAGCTCTTCATCGGCGCATAATTCATCCAGTAAGCTGCTATATTCTTCGTGAGAACCTTCCATCGAGCCTCGAACCGTGTCCTTACCAAGCCCGCTGCACAGCAAATCGGCAAGTTCGGTGTTGTTGTAGACCTTCTCGATTGCAATCTGTTCGCCTGCGATTGACTCTTCCCTCAGATTTTCAAACAGCGATTCAAGATTGTCTATAAACTGCGAGCGCGGCACTCCGCTGCCCTTCTCGTCGGTCACAGGATATGTAACACACAGTAATTCAGATGGACGTGTAAATGCAATGTAGGCCAGATACTGGCGATCGGCAAGCTCCTGACTTGTTGTCGATGACAGGACAAAATCGGCTGATTCGGCCGCGATGCGGTCCTCATCTGTTAATATGCCGGGCGAACCGACCGGTACCGGAAAACGCCTCTGCGTTGCACCAATTAGAAAAACCGCCTTCAAATCGGGGTGCCGGCTGCGCTCGATCGAGCCAACAAGTACCTGATCCAGTGTCGGCGGTATGAATGCCAGGGTCAACTGCGAAAAAGCCGAATTTAGAATCGCAACATAATCCTCACAGCTCATCTCCTGACTTTCAAAGACCTCGACAAGGGTATCAAATATATCCATGAGCTTAGTTAAAAGATGCTCATCGACATTTGCATATTCCTGTCGTTCAACGGCTTCTTCAATCCAGTCGCTGATAGTTTCTCTTACTCCCAGCGCATTGAGAAAATCAGAAATAGCTCTCACAAATTCATCTGCGCTCATTTTCTTTGCGGGATTATCACCCGGACACAGCCTTCCTCGCAGCTCAAGCAACGGCCCGATGGCCTTTAGCCGGATTACGTTTATCTGCTGTTCATCATACTCTCCTCCGTCATCTCCAGCAAAACTCCACTCCTGCCCGCTTGTCCAATCACTTTCCCCTATACCAAATGCAAGACAGTAATTTTCCAGCACGTCAACATCACGGCGATCTATTGGCACAAGGTCTGTTTTAAGATATGTGAAAACATCACCGTGAGAAAAACCACCAATCACCACCTGCAGCGCCGAACTTATAAGCTGGACCAACGGATGCTGGTTTAAAGATTTTCGCTTATCAATAAAAAACGGCACGCCATAATCATCGAAATACGCCCGTATATAGTGCTCATATCTATCGATATCTGAGGCTATGACCGCAATGTCCCGGTATCGATACCCTTTTTCCCTGACCAGCTCGAGTATATGCCTTGCGACAAACCGGACCTCAGCCCGAGCATTCGGCGCCGAAATGATACGAACATTATCCGACGCAGGAATTTTTTCCGGTTGCAGCTCGA
>JAOUFU010000039.1 GCA_029858035.1 Phycisphaerae bacterium | reverse complement strand
CATCGATGGCGGGTACATCCGGCGTGGCTTTACCCTTAAGAAAGCTGTTTATTTCTTCAACGCTAATATCACCGACCTTTGCAAGTTTTTCAAGGTCGATGTCCTCTATACTTTTGATGGCCTTACGCAGCGCCTTCGGCCGCTCACGTTTGGAAAGCTTCCCCCCGGTATCGCTGACCGTAACGGACATGTGCGCATACTTCAAAGGCTCGCCAAAACCTAAAGCCTTCCATAATTCCTGCTGACCCGGCGTGTTCATCAGGTGCTCCTGCCCGCGGATGACATGCGTCACCCCCATAAGCTTATCATCAACGACGCAGGCAAAGTTATACGTGGGAAACCCATCGCTCTTTTGTATGATAAAATCGTCTATTTCACCGGCTGCAAACTTCACCTCGCCACGCACAATATCGTCAACGACAATCCCCTCATCCCGGCCGACGGCAAAACGCACTGTTACAGGTCGACCTTGTCCCCGAATTATTTCGGCGTCGCTGTCTCCTGGGAAATCCTTTGGACGGGGATAGATAAAGCTCTTCTTCTGCGCCTCCGCCTGCTTGCGCATGGCCTGAAGCTCATCGGGCGTATCGAAACAATAATAGGCCTTTTTCTCATCGAGAAGTTGTTTTATATATTTATCATATATGTCCCGCCGCTGCGATTGCAGATAAGGCCCATTCGGGCCGCCAACCTCCGGCCCCTCGTCCCATTCGATACCCAGCCAGCGAAGGTCTTCCATAACCTGCCCAATTGCGGTTGGGGTATTGCGTTTTTGGTCCGTGTCCTCAATACGCAAAATAAATTTTCCACCCATCCGCCGGGCCCAGAGCCAGTTAAAAAGGGCCGTTCGGGCTCCGCCGACGTGCAAATAACCTGTTGGGGATGGCGCAAAACGCGATACAATCATTTCAGACCTCGTCACGTTCGTAAATACATGAAAAAAACACAACATAAGTTATCTCCACGCCATTGTCAAGAACCGCCTAAAGCCGGCATAATCGGGACGCATCTCTCCCAGATTACCATCTTACGAACAACCTGACCTCGCGCACTATAACCAATAACGGAATTACTCCTGAAATAGCGCAAAAGGGAATTTTTATAATGGATTAAATTTTTCCTTGCCCCGGCAGAAACTTTTTGGTATCAGAAACTGTAGCCGCCATACCGGTTAGCTCTAATGGGGCTTATAGAAATTCGCACAGGATGGCGAAATAGCAGAAACTCGATTTTCAATTAGGGAGAATAAAATGGCCGGTAAAATTAAACTCGAAAACAAAAACTCAAAACTAAAAACCGTCAAGCTCCACACTTTCGCGCCTTACGCTCTACTCTTTGCGCTTTTCGCTTGCACTTTGCTGCCCACTGGGTGCGTCGAAACTACTGATAATGAAACGATTATGACATCTCGGAAAACCAGGATCACACAGATCTCGGACCAGGAGAAGAAACAAAAGCTGCTGAGAGAGCTCGAGCGAAAATTTGAAAATCCCAATGTCCATTTCGAGCTCGGCCAATTGTATCAGGCCGAAGGCTTGCCGGTTGCCGCCGAGTATCACTACAATATTGCCCTGCGCTTTGACCCTGTCCACAGGGATACCCAGGCGGCAATGGTAAAGATGATGGCCGACAGCGGCGAAACAGAAAAGGCCAGGCTCCAGGCTGCTGAATATATGAGGCAGGTCTCCACTTCCTCAACTGGCTCACGTCGGCTTGCAATGGCTTTTCAGAAGCAGGGGCTCGATGAATATGTTCTGGCATGTTACCAGCAGGCGATTCGTATCGAGCCAGGTTCTGCAGAAAACTACAAGCAAATCGGATACTATTATTTAAGCAAAAGCGATAAGGTCCGCGCCAGGGATTTTTTGAGCCGCAGTTTTGAAATTAAGCCGAACCAGCCCGATGTGGCTCTAACTTTGGGACAGCTCGGCGTGGAAATAAAAATACCACAAAAGATAGAGACAAATCCAATGATCCCGGAAAAGAGTGTGGAATAGTCACGGAAAGAAATTCGAGGCTCCCGATTCGTCAATTATGATTCAAGCCGCACTCCATTCCAGGGACCCGAAAACAAAGGAAAATGCCTCTAACAGGGTGAACTGCGAACCTTGCTTTTTTCTCCCCGTGGTGAATGGATGCGCCGCGGGGTTTTTTTTCAATTTACTGCTTAGGCCTTATTATCTTTCAGTCTTTATTAACCAATATCTAAAAGGCGAATCATAAGGGCGGATTGTATGTTTGGATTAAAGCTTGCGGATATTGTGGTGTTGGGGTTGTACCTGCTGGGCATGGCGGCGATCGGTGTATGGTCTGCAAAGAAGATAAAAAAGGCTGCCGACTTCTTCATGCCCAGACGATTCGGCAAGGCGATGATGGTCATGTTTGCATTCGGGGCCGGGACACACTCAGACCAGGCGGTAGGCGTCGCCTCGAAGAGCTACTCGATTGGTCTGTCGGGGATATGGTATCAGTGGCTATGGCTGCCCTGCACACCGTTTTACTGGCTTATCGCGCCGGTGATGAGGCGTTTTCGTGCCATTACCACCGGAGATGTTTTTGAGGCGCGTTACAGTCGCAGTGTGGCGATGCTGTATGCGGTCATTGGGATGTTGAATCTTTCTGTGAATATCGGATTGATGCTTCGCGGTTCGAGCGAGGTGATATCGGCCAGTACGCATGGCTTGCTCTCGGCGAATGCGGCGATAACGGCGATGACCGTGGTTTTTGTTATATATGGCGTCGCCGGTGGTCTTGCCGCCGCCATCATCACCGATTTTATCCAGGGAATCTTAACTATAATCTTTTCGTTTTTACTGCTTCCGTTGATAATGAACGAGGTCGGCGGGATGGAGGGGATTCGCGAGAAGATAGCGGATCCGCAGTTGCTTTCTTTGGTCGAGCCTGCGGAGATCGGATTTTTCTATATTGTAGTGATAGCATTTAATGCGCTGGTCGGAATAGTGACGCAGCCGCACACGATGGGCAACTGTGCCGCCGGCAAGACCGAGATGGAGGGCAGGTTCGGGTGGATGTTCGGCAACATCATCAAGCGGGTCTGCACTATTCCCTGGTGTTTGACCGGCGTGGCGGCAATAGTTTATTTCGCGAGCAAAGAAGTCAAAATCGAGCCGGACAAAGTTTTCGGCGCCGTCGCCGGAGATTTCCTGCCGCAGATACTGCCCGGGATATTGGGCATATTCCTCGCGGCGCTTCTGGCCTCTGTGATGAGTTCGTGCGATGCGTTCATGATATCCTCATCGGCTCTGTTTACTCAGAACATTTACACTCACTGGAAACCGGGGCGTTCGCAGAAACACTATGTTGCCGTTGGACGGATCGCCGCTGTCTTGGTCGTTTCGTGCGGCGTTGCTTTTGCATTTTGGCTGCCAGGCGTCGTTGCCGGCCTTGAGATATTCTGGAAGATCTCCGCGATGATGGGGATAGCATTCTGGCTGGGACTCTTCTGGCGGAGGATGACGGTGGCAGGCGCATGGGCGACAACGCTGGTCAGCTTCGCGGTGATGTTGTTCACCGGCAGAATCGCCTTTGGCGAATTTGTGGTCTGGGACTTCAGTGCCGGTTTTGCCGCCATGCTGCCGAAGTTCATGTTGTTCCAGGATAAGCTGTACCTGCCCTGGCAGATGATTTTTTATCTGGGCGCAGGGCTGATAAGTGGAATCATTGTGAGCCTGTTTACAAAGCCTGTCTCCGCAAAAAAGCTCGAGGATTTCTACGCACTGACTCGCACGCCGATCACGCTGGGTGAACAGGTCGACGCGCCGTGCACGCTGCCGCAAGGCGCCGAAGTCCCTCAGAGGCGAAATATCTTCGCCAACAGTAATCTCGAGATCGCGGTTCCTTCACGCATGTCGGTCCTCGGTTTTCTGGTGGGCTGGGCGTGTGTGGTGGCGATTTACCTCTTTGTCCGTTCCTTAGTGGGAGGATAGCTTGGCGGTGGAGATACATCGCTGCGATTATTTATTCAGTTTATCTGATGGCAAATGTATAACCGGTAACAAATATCACAATTATCAGGGAGAAGGAATTATGAGAAGAACAAAATGCCGGATTTCAATGGCGCTCCTCTGCCTCTTCACAACGGCTACTGTCTTCAGCGCTGAAATTATTTATGATGTTCGTGACTACGGCGCCAGGCCGGACGGCAAAACACTGTGCACCAAATCCATTCAGAAGGCAATCGACGAATGCGCCAAACAAGGCGGCGGGACCGTCTATTTCCCGCCGGGCACTTTCCTCTCCGGCACAATCTATATGAAAAGCAACGTGACGCTCAGACTCGACACAGGCTCCACTTTTTTGGGCAGCACCAACCTGAAAGACTACCCCCCGACCGTGCAGGCCTTCCGTTCCTACACGGACAACTACACAGATAAAAGCCTGATTTACGGCGAAAAACTCCAGCGCATCGCTATTACCGGCAGCGGCACAATCGACGGACAGGGCCGGCCGTTCAAAGGACCATACAAGGTGCGCCCGTACATGATTCGAATTATTCAGTGCCAAAACGTTCTGGTAAAGGATGTGACAATTCAAAATTCACCCATGTGGGTCCAGCATTACCTGGCCTGCGACGACGTGCGCATCGATGGAATAACGGTCAGAAGCCGTGTCAACGGCAACAACGACGGCATCGATATCGACTCATGCCACAAGGTAATTATTTCAAACTGCAACGTCTCTTCGGGAGATGATGCTATCGTCCTCAAAAGCACATCTGCGCGGCCCTGCAGGGATGTAACCATCAGCAACTGCGTATTGAGCAGTCACTGTAACGGACTGAAAATGGGCACTGAATCAAACGGCGGCTTTCAGAATATCGTCATGACCGGCTGCTCAATCTATGATACCCGTCTGGCGGGCATCGCACTGGAAATAGTGGACGGTGGCACGATGGACCGCATAGTTGTATCAAACATAACAATGAACAAAGTTGGTGCGCCAATCTTTTTGCGTCTGGGTAACCGGGCCCGTCCATTCAAAAAAGATATGGAGACACCGGGAATTGGCGTGCTGCACAATATTACAATCAGCAATATCGAAGCGACCGGCGCCAATCCGACCGGTTGTGCGATCTCCGGCCTGCCCGGCCACGCAATAGAAAACGTTACCTTAAGCAACCTCAGACTTTCGTTTGAAGGCGGAGGAAATAAACAGGATGCGGTCCGCTCCATACCTGAAAATCCCACCGCATACCCGGAGTACTCGATGTTCGGCAGGATGCCGGCTTACGGCTTCTATTGCCGACACGTCAAAGGCCTAAAACTGCTCAACGTACAATTGCAACTCGCAGCAGCCGACAAGCGTCACGCGCTCGTCGCCGAAGATTGCGAAAATTTGTCGATTGACGACTTTGACGCTCCGTTCTCACAGGATGCCGGCGCGATAATTCGTTTGACCGACGTCAAAGGGGCTTTAATCCGCGGGTGTAGACCGCCGGCAGGGACAGATACATTCCTGAAATTGGACGGAACTGCATGCAGGGGTGTAGTGCTTACAGCTAATTACTTCAGCCGTGTCGACAAAATTACTAAGATAGCGCCGGATGTCCCAAAGACGGCGCTGTCTCTATTGTCAAATCAATCTATAGAGAAACCTTGAAAAAACAGGAGGATGTTAATGCAGCAATCAAGACTACTATCAGTACCTACCAAGACCCTGCACTTTTTATTTTTAGTGACAATAATATCTGTGTGTCCGGGCCTTGAAGTGCTTCAAGCAGACTTAAATCGCCCACTCCAGACAATTCCAAGAAATATCCCAACCGCCCAGCCTCAACATCCCGGAAATGTGTTCCTGCTCGGCGAGGATGTAAATATCATAATGCCTGAAAAAACTATAGGCAAATCTATAAGCTGGCGCCTGCTCGATGACCACAGGACCGTCATTAAACAAGGCTCTATCGACGATAATAAACCGGACTCAAAATCATCCCTCCAAGCAGGCAGATTGGGGATTGGCTGGTACCGAATCGAATTTCTGGACGCCGCCGGCAAGGTCGTGGATTGGACAACATCAGCGGTCCTGGCACCGCTGGCCGAACCCGTACCGCAGGATTCCCCGGTATGTGTCGACTCAGCCACGTCCTGGTTTGCATCCAACCAACCCGCTCGCCAGGAAAGTTTCGCCCAACTGGCCGCCCTTGCAGGCGTGAACTGGATACGCGACCGCATGAGTTGGGGAGGATTCCAGCCAGAACCCGACAAGCTCCCCGAAAACACCACCTATGATACGGCGGCTACTTTCCAGGCACGCCACGGACTAAAAGTCCTGCAGGTATTTCACGACACGCCCGGCTGGGCCCTAAATGAACAGTTCGACGGCAAACGACGGTACAAACGGTTTCCCAGGGACCTGCGCGACCTGTACAAGTTCTGCAAAGCTATGGCACAGCGATACAAAGGCCGCGTGCTCGCATGGGAGCCCTGGAACGAAGCAAATATCACAATGTTCGGAGGCCACACTATCGACGAAATGTGCTCCCACCAGAAAGCCGCATATCTCGGCTACAAGGCGGGCAATCCCGATTTGACCGTCTGCTGGAACGTCTATGCGGGCGCAGGAACACCTCTGCACACAAAGGGCGTGCTTGAAAACCAGACGTGGCCATATTTCGAAACATACAACATTCACTCATATCAAAAGCCGGATGATTATCTCAACCAGTTTGCACCGGCACGGGAAGCCGCGTGTGGTCGGCCGATTTGGATTACAGAATGTGGAGTCCGGGCTGTGGCTCAAACAGGCAGTCCCTGGAGTGAACTATCACAGGAGGACGAACTAAAGCAGGCCGAATTTATCGCTCGCTCTTACGCCTCCAGCCTCTTTGCGGGAGTCAACCGCCACTTTTTCTTCATCCTGGGTAACTACCACGAAAACCAGGTACAGTTCGGCCTCTTGCGTAACGACCAGACCCCCCGCCCAGGCTACGTCGCCCTCGCAACCCTCGGCCGCCTTCTGGCTGGAGCAAGATGTCTGGGCAGATGGATTCCAAAGGAAAATCCGGCCGTGCGCGTCTACGCTTTCCAGTCACGCCCTGATGGGCGACAGCGCGATGTGCTTGTAATCTGGGCGGAAAAATCCACAAACTGGCCGTTGCCCAAAAGCTTGTCCGTAGAATCCGTTTACGATTATCTGGGCAGGCCCCTTGGTAAAAACACACCGGCAAAGATTGATTCGGTCCCCGTCTTCGTCATTCTCCAAAAAGATGCCGCCCGAAATCTGCCCCTGGAACCGCCGATGCACTCTTCGGCCTTTCGAGGCGGCAAAGCCTCACCGGTAGTCCTACAGCTCCAGATGCACAACAACTCGACTAAGCTCGACCGGCAGGCCCATACTGTTCCATTGGGCAAGGAAACGAATCTAAATCTCTTGGCATATAATTTTAGCGACAAAACTGTGAGCGGAATAATAACAGTCGAACACATCCCGCAAGGATGTAAACTAACACCGGTCCGCTGGGAAATCACGCTCGAACCGATGGAACGAAAGCGCCTGCCTGCTGGCGTTACGGTAAATGCCTCTGGAAGTGATAAAGCTAATGATGACTGGATAAAGCTGCAAGGTGACTTCGCTGATGCCAGCCGACCAATCCTCGCATTTCGACTTGTCCCAAAATGAAAGGCTGCTATACTTCACTTGGCCGCTTAAAAGAAATAATAGAAGGGAAAAGTAACGTATGAAGCTGGAAAAGTTCTCATTTGGAATCGGTGACAGGTTCGGCCGGCAAGGAAAAGCACAGCTCGCCGCCATAATAAAGGCAAAACAGCAGGGCCTAAATATCACCCCTGTCTGGAACAAGTCTAACAGGGAGCACACCATCATCGGCACAACGCCACAGGACACACGACGGGAGGCCGACGATGCCGTCTCGGCGTCGGCGTGGACAGATCCCTATTTCGTGGACGCTGACCATATTGGCCTGAACAACGTTGATGCATTCATCGAATCCAGTGACTTCTTCACGCTTGATGTCGCCGACTTCATCGGCCATTCGGCACAAAAAAGTGACATACAAGCCTTCATCGAAAAGCACAAAAAGTTCATCGGCTCGCTTGCAATCCCCGGCATCGACGCAACTTTCGAAATAACCGAACAGCAGGTCCAGGCCATAGCGGCTAAGTGCCTGCTTGCGATAAAAGAGGCAGGCAAAATTTACCGTCACATCGAGTCAGCCAAAGGCTCCGGCAGCTTCATCACCGAAGTCTCGATGGACGAAACAGACCAGCCGCAGACGCCCGTCGAAATGCTTTTCATCCTCGCCGCCATTGCCGAAGAAGGCATTCCCGCCCGCACAATCGCCCCGAAATTCACAGGCCGGTTCAACAAAGGCGTCGATTACGTCGGTGACGTTCAAAAGTTTGCAAAAGAGTTCGAAGCCGACGTCGCCGTGGTCGCCTTTGCCGCCAATGAATTCGATCTGCCCAAAGATTTGAAGCTGAGCGTCCACTCCGGCAGTGACAAGTTTTCAATTTACGGGCCAACAGCCGGGACGCTGAAGAAATTCGACGCTGGCCTGCACCTTAAAACCGCCGGAACAACCTGGCTCGAAGAGCTAATTGGCCTGGCGATGGCTGGCGGAGAAGGCCTTGAAATCGCCCGGGAAGTTTACGCCGTGGCGGTTTCGCGAATCGACGAACTTTGTACTCCATACGCGACTGTAATTGATATCGACATCGCCGGGCTACCCGCTCCCGAAGCCGTTGACCAATGGGACGCCGACGCCTTTGCCTCGGCCCTCAGGCACGACCAATCGTGCCAAAGATATGATCTCAACCTACGCCAGCTCCTGCACATTGCCTACAAAATTGCCGCTGAAATGGGCCCGCGCTATTTCGATGCGCTGGACAAATACGCCGACATTATCGCACAGAACGTAACCGATAACATCTACGAACGGCACATAAAACCTTTATTTATGTAGACATAGAAGCAATAAGTCCAAACGCACAAGCAACTTTCCCCTGCCCCTACTTGCCCTCTGACGCCCTTTTTTGGACGACGGCCCGGCAAATGCCAGGCGGCACTTGGCGCTTAGCCTCCCGTCCACTATCATCCACCCGGCATTTCCCTCAGCAGTTCTCCGCCGGCAATTGTGAAGAAAAGCCCTGAATCTAACCGATATAAAGTCCGGAAGGGTTACGCGATGTTTGTGCGCATTGCCGCCAAGGCATTTTTTATCGGTCTTGACGAAAGTGGCAAAATGAGTAAAGTGTCGATATGAAAGACAAAATAATATGCAAAACGGCCGTCCAATTTGTCGCAATCGCGGCCCTGCTCGTCCTGTTATGCAGTTGCGTCAGTTTTGATATCGGTGATTGGCCCAGCAAGTTTGTCTATCCTCACAACAATCCGCCAACAAACTGGTGCGGCTCGATAGGAGCTTTTTGCGCCTACCATTTGCTCTATTACGTTGGGCCGGGCGTCTTTGTCATTCTCGCTTCGGCAATTTCCTGGCTGACTGCAAAACTCACAAATCGAAATACAGGCCAGCCCATTTTGCGGGCAATTGGCCTCGTACTGCTGACCGTCGCCGCTTCCAGCAGTTTTTATTGCTTGTGGCCCTACCGGGTGTACGGTTTTCCTATGGGCTCAGGCGGCGTCCTTGGCATCGGAACGGTGGTCTTTCTGCGAAGCCACCTTGCCTTGTTGGGCACATTCATACTGATTATAGCCACATGGATTGTTGGCATTGTACTCTTGGCCGATAGTATTATCCTCGGAGTGCTGCGATGGTTTGGCCTTGCGGCCGGAAAGATGATCGGTGCGCCGGCATCGGCGTTCTCGGCGGCAAAGCAGAGATCGGAAGCATTAGGACAGATTTGGCAAAAGCTAAGTGTCAAGTCACCGGCACCAGCTCCATTACGAACGCCCCGGCTTGAGGGCAAAGGAATTGCTCCGCCGGACCAAAAACCATTCAAGTTAACACCGCCAAGGCCAAAAAAACCGCCAAATCCCTATGTACCTCCCAGCTATGAAGATTACACTCTGCCCCCATTGGACCTGCTCGTAGAGCCGGAGCACACCTTCGCCGCGATCCAGGAGAAGGTCGTAAAGGCAAAGGCCGCAGCCTTGGAGCAATTGCTGTCAGAGTTCACAATCAATGCCCGGGTGGTGGCCGCCGATACCGGCCCCGTCGTGACAATGTTTGAGCTGGAGCTGGCAGCCGGTGTCAAGGTCAGCCAGATTAGTACCCTCGCAAACGATATAGCTCGTGCCCTCGGCGTTGGCGCCGTTCGCGTAGTGGCCCCCTTGCCCGGCAAGCATACGATAGGTATTGAAGTACCAAACACCCAAAAAGAAAAAGTTCGCATAAAGGACATAATGCGGCTCGCAGGAAGCAAGCCCGAGAGAATGGAGATTCCACTGTTTCTCGGCAAGGATTCCTCCGGCGAGGCACTGATTTCCGACCTGACCGCCATGCCGCACCTGCTTATTGCCGGCACAACAGGCTCCGGAAAAAGCGTCTGCATTAACAGTATCATCACAGGAATACTCCTTACCAAGCGCCCAGACGAGGTAAAGGTGATTTTGATTGATCCCAAGATGGTCGAGATGACGGTCTTTAACACTATCCCGCACCTGATGTGCCCCATAGTCACCGATACCCAGCGCGCCGTACAGATACTTGAATGGGCCACCGTCAAGATGGACGAGCGCTATGCACTCCTCGCAGAGGCAAGGGTGAAAAATGTTGCCGAGTATAACAGGCTCGGAGCCGAGGAGATCATTAAGCGCTTTAATCCAACCAGTGATGACGAAGCGGCAAAGATTCCAAAGAGACTACGCTACATTGTGATTGTTATCGATGAGCTTGCCGATTTGATGATGACCGCGGCAAAGGAGATAGAAGCGTATATCGTCCGTCTCGCACAGAAGAGCCGCGCCATTGGTATTCACATTGTCCTGGCTACTCAAAGGCCCCAGGCAACCGTCGTCACAGGCCTGATAAAATCAAATATGCCCTCCAGGATTGGTTTCCGGGTCGCCGCAAGGCTGGACAGCAGAATCGTGCTCGACCAAAACGGCGCCGAAACGCTGCTCGGAGAAGGCGACATGCTCTTTCTAAAGCCCGGCTCCAGCGATTTGGCGCGAGCACAGGGAACATTTGTTGATGAGACCGAGCTAAAGCGAATTGTCAAGTATCTCAAAGAGATCGCAGAGCCTCAATTCCATCCTGAGCTTACACAGCTAAACAAGATTGACGTGTCCGATATGCACAAGGATGAGCTTTTTGACGAGGGCGTTCGAATTGTTTTGGACTCACAGCGGGGAAGCGTATCACTGCTGCAGCGCCGCCTCAACATCGGTTACGCCCGAGCTTCACGCATCATCGAGATGATGGCCGCCTCCGGAGTACTCGGAGAATACAAGGGAAGCCAGGCAAGAGAAGTCATGATGACAATCAAGGAATACGAGCAGATGCGTAAGCAGGCAGAGGCCGAAGAAAAACAGGCGGTGGCCTCCATTGTTGACACCGGCAAAGCAAAGCAGCCCTATGAGGCCTCAAACGAGGGCGAATATCACTATGCCGCCGTTGAGGACCAAGATTAAAAATTAGCTTCGCTGCACTTGGCACAGCCACCCGACTTTTTCCTTCCCGAAACTTCCACTCAGCAAATAGAAAGCATATCTTGTATATCTCGTTTTAATCTTATTTTGGGCGTAAATATCGCTCTATTCCTGTTTTTTCTGAAAAAAACCGCTTTTTCACACTGATAAGTTATTTTTTGGGAAAAAGGCTTGATTAGCTGGAAAAAATCGTGTAAATTACCCCCTTTGAAATTGCTCTGTCGCACGGGGTAGCTTTGGATTAGTTTTTTTGGGGTCAGCAGTTTTCACGGCGTGGCTGACTCAAGCCTCCGACAGGGCCAAACCGGGCCGATACAAGACGGTCTCCGTGACAAGTGTTTGACTATTGATTATTTAATATTGACTATATTCAATACTCGTTTTTCAATATCAAACAGTCAATTGGATTACCCGGTGGTGTAATCGGTAACACATGGGCTTTTGGTGCCCACGTTCCAGGTTCGAGTCCTGGCCGGGTAGGCTTAAATCGCAAAGCGTTGTTCTTGAAACGCAAAGCGTGATACACATAACAGGACACAACATATTATGGCAGAAAGAGTGGCGATAATACTGGCGGCCGGCATTAGCAAAAGGATGAACACTGAGCTACCTAAAGTGCTGCACGAGGTATGTGGACGCCCTATGCTCGCCTATGTCCTCGATGCCTGCAGAGAGGTGGGCATAGAGAAAATGTATGTTGTAGTTGGCTTCGGCAATGAACAGATTAAAGAACGCTTCAACAAGGCAGAGGATATTGTCTGGATTCAACAGAAAGAGCAAAAGGGAACTGCACACGCCGTTTTGTGCTGTAAGGAATATCTTGAGGATTTCCAGGGCCAGACCCTCGTGCTGTGTGGTGATGGTCCTTTGATTCGGGCCTCAACCCTCAAAACTCTCATCCAAAAACATGAAGAAGGCCAACCGGCGGCAACATTGGCGACCGCAATCCTCGATGAGCCCGCCGGATACGGACGGATAATCAGAGATGAAAATGGAAATATAAAGGCCATTGTCGAAGATAGCGATTGCACAAACCGCCAGTTGAAGATTAATGAAGTTAATCCGAGCTATTATCTGTTCAACAATAAGCTGCTTTTCGACGCCGTACAGAACATTAAACCTGATAATGTCAAAAAAGAGCTTTATCTGACCGATGCCGTCGCCCATATCATTGAAACAGGCCATAAGGTGTTAGCGGTCACTGCCGTACGAACCGACGAGGCAAGGGGAGTTAACAGCAGGGTACAGCTTACTGAAGCAAACAAGATTATGCAGAGAAGAATCCAGCAGAAATTGATGGACAATGGAGTCACAATTGTTGACCCTGATAATACTTGGATTGATATAAGGGCCGAAATTGGACAGGACACCGTCATTGAGCCATTCACATATATTCACGGTGAGGTTAAAATCGGAAAGGGCTGTCGTATCGGGCCTTTTGCTTATCTCAGGCACGGGACCGTCCTGGGAGATGATGTCGTACTGGGTGTCTTCGCCGAAGTGAAAAACTCCACTTTTGCTGATGGTGTTCGGGCACGGCACCACAGCTATATCGGTGATGCTACTGTTGGACGCCATGTCAATATAGGAGCAGGCTCAACAACAGCCAATTTCGACGGTGAAAACATAAACCGCACAAATATTGGCGACGATTGCTACATCGGTTCAGGTGTTGTCCTGATAGCACCAATTGAGTTAAAGGCAGGCTCCCGGATAAGCGCGGGAAAAATAGTCTCCCAGGAATCTATAGATAAATCAAAAACAGAACGGCTAAAAGGGAAAAGGCAAGATGTTTCTAAATGACAATCTCAAGATATTCTCAGGCAGCGGTAATGCAGAATTGGCAAGGGCCGTCTGTAAGTATTTAGAGATTCCCCTCGGGGGAGCAGAGGTTGAGCGGTTCGCTGATGGTGAGAAAGTCATCAGGGTTGAGGACGATGTTCGAGGCAGGGATTGCTTCGTCGTCCAATCAACGTGCAGGCCTGTTGATGAGCATCTGGTAGAGCTTCTAATATACCTGGACTGTTTGCGAAGAGCTTCCGCCAAACGAATCACTGCGGTTGTCCCTTACTTTGGTTATGCCCGACAGGACAGAAAAGATGAAGGGCGTGTGCCAATTACCGCAAAACTGGTGGCAAATCTTATTACCACCGCCGGAGCCGACAGGGTACTGGCAATTGACCTGCATGCCGCACAGGTACAGGGATTCTTCGATATTCCCGTTGACCACCTCTCCGGGGAGCTCGTTTTGAGCAGGTACTTCAGGGACAAAAAAATCGGTAATCTAACGATAGTCTCACCGGACGTCGGTAACATGAAGATAGCCTCCAGATACGCCGACCGGTTAGGCGGAGAGCTTGCCATTGTACACAAAAAAAGGGTCAGTGGCACTGAAGCTATCGCTCAGGAAATCATCGGTGATGTTAAAGGCAGAAATATCGTGATGTGCGATGACATAATCGCCACAGCCGGGACTATTTGCAGTGCCGCAAAGCTTGTCAAAGACCGGGGAGCTGAAAAAATATATATCGGGGCCACACATGGTGTCTTCGCAGGCCAGGCTTTGGAAAGGCTCAAGGAGGCCCCCATTGATGAAATTGTAGTTACAGACACCATACCACTGACTCAGGAAGCACGGGACTGTGGTGATATCAAAGTCCTGACTGTCTCGTCTATGTTAGGCGAAGCAATAAAGAGAATTCACAGAAACGAATCGGTCAGCAACCTGTTTACTGACCATTGAAAAGTATAAGAGGAGATTATGGCAAAAAATTTGCAACTGAACGCGACAATTCGAGAAAACACCGGCTCAAAGGCCGCAGCAAAAGAGCGTAAGCAGGGAAGGATACCTGCCGTTGTCTACGGGCACAAAAAGGAGCCGGAGGCCATTTCTTTGGATGAGCACAATCTGGTCGTAGGCATCCATCACGGACATCGACTCATGGATATAAAGATCGGCAAAAAGATACAAAAGGTCCTCATCAAAGACCTGCAATATGACCATCTCGGAAGAAATATCATCCATGCCGACCTGGTAAGGGTCGACATAACCGAGACCGTCAAGGTAACGGTCCCAATCGAGCTTAAAGGAACGGCAAAAGGCACACAGGAAGGAGGAGTTATTACTGAGCATACAGACCACCTGGAAATCGAGTGTCAGGCGGCCAACATTCCAGAAAGCATCGTTGTTACCGTAACGGATATGGATGTTGGTGACACAATGCATGCAAAAGATGTCGAGCTGCCGCCGGGAGCAACCCTGTCAAGCTCCCCGGATATACTGCTTGTTACCTGTAGTCTGGTCGCTGCCGCAAAAGCGGCTGAAGAAATCGAAGAAGAGGTACCGGCTGCTCCTGAAGTTATTACTGAGGCAAAGGAAGCAGAAGAGGAGGCTCCGGAAGAAAAGGCAAAAGAGTGAATGGCCGGCTTCGAGTATTAAACTCCGCCCTGGCCGGACTCATAAAAAGAGTATGGCGGATAACGAAAAGAGATTTTGATGATATGGCCGAGGCCATGAAGATTGTAGTCGGCCTGGGAAATCCCGGCGATGAATATGTAAATACCAGGCACAACATTGGTTTTAAAGTTATTGATTCGCTGGCAGAACAGTTAAACATAGATGTAAGAAAAAGAAAATTCGGTGCTCGTTTCGGACTTGGCGAATTTTCTGATAAAAAGTTAATATTGTTAAAGCCCTGGCGGTATATGAACCGAAGCGGTCAACCTGTTGCAACAGCCGTAGGTTTTTACAAGCTTGATTTGACCGATTTGCTTGTCGTAACTGATGATATGGCACTGCCTCCGGGAAAAATCCGGATTAGGCCGGGCGGTTCCGCCGGAGGCCATAACGGCCTCGCTGATGTTATACAAATGCTCGGAACAGAAAATTTCGGCCGTTTGAGAATCGGTATCGGACAAAGTCGAAATCAGGACGCCGTAGATTTTGTCCTCGATAAGCCCGCAAAGCAGGATTCGGTACTGCTGGATGAGGCGATACAAAGGGCCAAACAGGCCGTACTTTCCTGGATGGAAAACGGCATTGAAGCGACCATGAATAAGTTTAACAGTGGATAAAAAAACTAAATGATAATTTATTTTTAACGGGAGGTATTTGGATTGGAAACCGCCGTCAAAAAACTTTACGAAGCAATGTTTCTTGTTGATTCAACTCAGGCATCGGATTGGGATGCGGTTGTGAAAACCATCGAAAATGTTCTGAAAAGATCTGATGCCGAGATTGTCGTGATAAGAAACTGGGGTGAGCGAAAACTCGCTTATGATATTGACCACAAAACCAGAGGCACATACGTCCTTTGTTTTTTCAAGGCTGATGGCTCCAGTATCCCCAACATTGAAAAAGATGTGCAGCTCTCGGAGCAAATCTTGCGAGTCTTGATTCTGAGCACCGAGACAAGGGAGGAAAGAGACATCGAAAAAGACATGTTCGGAACACAGGATGAAAAGCAAACATCTGTTGAAGATCAAGATAAGGACGCCGATATTAGTTCTCCGCAGGATGTCGACAAAGACGATGATACTGCGTCCCTGCAGGGGCCCGAAGCCGACGAGGCCCAACAGTCAGCCGCCCCTGACGTTTTGGATGCAATTAAACCACAGCAGCCGCCCGAACCTGAGCCGGACGACGCGATTAAACCACAGCAGCCGCCCGAACCTGAGCCGGACGACGCGATTGAACAACTACCGTCGGAAACAGAAGAAGACGCCCAGGAAAAAGACGCTGCGGATTGATCGGCCACTACAGCTTATACTTGTAAGGAAAGGGAGTTTGAAATGAGTAATTTTAACAAAATTTTACTGATGGGCAATCTCACTCGTGACCCGCAATTGACGTATCTGCCAAGCCAGACAGCAGTAGTTGATTTCGGGCTGGCGGTCAACCGCAAATGGACGAGCAGGGAAGGCGAAAAGAAGGAAGAGACATGTTTTGTCGATTGCAGGGCCTTTGGGAGGACCGCCGAGAACTTAAACAAGTACATGAGCAAAGGCAGGCCATTGTTTGTTGAAGGCAGGCTCACTTTCGACAGTTGGACCGCTCAGGACGGTACAAAACGCAGCAAACACAGGGTCACTGTTGAAAACTTCCAGTTTATCGGC
>JAOUFU010000435.1 GCA_029858035.1 Phycisphaerae bacterium | reverse complement strand
CTGGTACAGGCAGCTCAGGCAGCGGAGCCAACAACATATATAAGATGAATGAACATAAGCCTACAGAGAGCAAAGAAGAAACTATTGTTATCCAGTTTTTACGGGCTAAACGTTGAGATCTTTTCCACAAATTGGTAATATTGGAAACCAACAAGCCTTTTCGTTTCCGTTTTTTTTTGAAGATTATGTTTTTTATGCGCTGTAACATACAACTATTCAGAGACTACAACCATATCTGCTTAATACTTCATACTTCAGAATTGTGGAAACCAGAACATTAGTAAGACAGATGCTGCAACTTAACCAGTAAAAGAAAAGTAAAAGTTGTTAAGCGGCAAAACTCCGCCAACACATACTTTGAATATTATATTGAAGCTACTGATATTGTTGCTGGAGATCACTACCCGCAGATGTCCTTGAGATGAGAATATTTGCGGATATAAGGTTCGGTCCGGTCCTTAAAGCCTGGATTTTTAAAGACTCAACAGTCAGGATTTTTGAAGAAGTATTGATAGAATGCAAAAGTTCGAACATATTGTGGACCCGGCCTTCAACCTCCAGCAATACAAGAAATTTTCTATAACTGCCAATCCATTGTGAGGGCAGCGGTCTTATACTTTTAACCTGAACATTTCTTGTGCGAGTAAGTGATTCGAGCTCTTTGAGCAGAAAACCCAGCTCTTCGGCGTCCGTGCCTGTTGCAAGAATACGCTCCTCATATTCTTTGCACAGGGCTTCAACCTGATCTCGGCGATACAGTGCTTCCTCCATAACAAGCAGTTTATCCTTTGTCAGGGCCAATTTAGCATTTAGGCCAAGGCATGTGCGCAAGGGACCAGAGAAAAATAGTAGAAAAATCACAGCAGCACTCAGCATAACGAGTCCTGCTATTATATATTTACTGTGTCGAGCAGATATATGCTGCAAAAGGTTCATCTTCCATCTTTCCTTTTATGGTCTCCTTGAAGGTTTGCTACGATTTCAAAATCGATCAGGATACTGTCCTGTATCCGGCGCTGATTGGCATAGCTCTGTTTCACATTCTCAAAATAATCTGACTGTTCGAGCGGACCTATACAATCGAAGGCCTGTGAAAGCAGTTTTGCCTGTGCTCTTGTCGTGATCTTTTTTTCGTGTTCTATACTAAGATAATGAACTGTTATATCTTTTGGCAAAACCCTGTATAGCTCGGATACAATATCAAGTGTTGAAACATTGCCCTGCAACTGGCTTTGAATAATATTCAATTGCTGCTGTAAGAACTGGAGTTTTTCAGCCACAGGGCTGATGTCAGAAAGTCTTTGTTCGTAGCGCTCGAGCAATCGACTCTTACGCCAGATAATGGTCTTCAGGCACAAAAACGCCAACAGCAGTACAAAACAAACTTTCAAGGCGTGCAGTGCCATTTGCCTGCGTTTGTTCCTCCGGCGGTGTTTTTGCTTTAGAACCCTGGGCAGCAGACTAATCTGAGCTTTTTCAGAGGCTGATGATAAATAGCCATCTGAGCTTATAGTTGTGAGTCTGTCTATAATTGATGAGTTTTCATTATATAAAGCGGCGGATTCTATTTCCTCCACAGAGACGCCCGCAACTTTTTCGACAATCTTTACAAAATTAGCGGTAGAATTATTTGTGTTGATTGCAAAGAATCTATCCGGACAATTAGCAAACCTATGCTCCTTAACCATGGATAAAGAACGCAGAATCTCAGCCTCTACGAGTCTTGTGTTTTCATAAAACTTTGCGTTTAATCTGGCACCTCGCAGAAAAGTGACTTGCCGATTTTCAATTACAAAAAAATCCAAGTAATCATCATTAAGACAAAAATAAGCCGAAGGACTTAATTCCAACAAGGTTTTATCCCTGTTTAGCAATGAAGTATAAAACATTACGCTGACAGTTATGACGTCTGGTTTGATGCCTAAAGACAGTAAATTTTGTATGTAACGGTCAATTATTGACAAAGGTGAAAGGACAACCAGCACCTTTGACGCACCATCTTCCTGTTGACCAACAATCGAAAAGTCCCAGGTCCATGGCTGCGTGTTGTAGGGGACAATATTCGGCAGTTCAAATTCGAGCATTTTCTCAATCTCGGCCGGGTCAGCCGAGGGTAAGAAGGCATACTTTGTGGTGCACTGATAGGCAGGGATGATCAGTACCCAACCGGCTGCCTTTGGCATGTCAGGATGAGAAGGCTTACGATCGGGCCCAATGTCCGTAAAAGGCATATACTGCTGCCAGTGAAAATGGCCGCCCATACAGGAACGGACCTGCATATCCAGGCCCTTGCCGTGCACAAAGACCAGACCGATTCTTCTATTTGCCTTCAGCAGTGGTTTGAAAGAGAGCATTACTTTAATCCTTGTAAGTATGAGCTTTCGTCGTCGTCAACGATAAAACGCGTTATGTCTTTGACTATGGTTCGAGATTTACGCTGCCAGCTTAATATCCTCGTGTTTTCTTCCTGTCTTTCAATAGTTGCCATATATTCACACCAAAAGGGCCTTTCTTTTTTGCGGACCTTTATGTGAAGTTGAAAATGGTTCGAATTAAATTTAGCTATCTGGGCCAGCAATAGTATGTCAACAGCATTGAAATTATCGTTATTTTGTATATCGTCCATCGAGCTAAATTTCCGAGGCGCACCTTTCTGCATGGAAATGATCTCACTTACAGCAGCATCAGAAAGCATAGGTATAGTATCCAGAACCTGCTTTGATGCTGTATTTATATTAATCCTACCGTCGCCATAGACTGTAAGCAAATCACATAAGCCAGGAGCTCCATTTTGTGGAACTTCATCTATAAATTCAGACGTTTCGGGACCTGTTTCACTCAAGTGGCTGTCTCCTTCATCAAGATTATAACCATAAAAAATTTCCAGTGATATTCCCTTTACAAGCAGAAGCTCTTCGATATTATCAATAGGCCC
Source organism: Phycisphaerae bacterium (assembly GCA_029858035.1). Lineage (GTDB taxonomy): Bacteria > Planctomycetota > Phycisphaerae > Sedimentisphaerales > Anaerobacaceae > CS2-K091. The sequence goes on along the minus strand of JAOUFU010000435.1, from coordinate 1,036 downwards.
ATTTTTGCAGCTATAAGCATTCTCAAGACCGGAATAATAATCATTCTCAGCACCATCCGGATTAGGTACATCGTCCTGGTCAATCCAGTCCAGAATTGAGGCAACGGCGGCTTCATCCAGGCATTCTAACTCTAACAGCAAGTCTGCAGGGGCAGTGTTCACATTAATCTTTGCAGATTCATCGATTAACCGCCAGCTCACCTGCCATGGACCCTCATCCGGACTAATCGACTGGTCAGCAGTTTCAGCCGGCACAAGTTCGTGCCAGCCGAACCACGGTTCGTCAAGGCAGTCTAAATCATGGTCATCTGCCTCCAAAATACTACGGGCTTGTGCACAAGCAGCAAGAGCGATTTGGTCCTGCTGGAGCCTTTCAGTTAAGAGTTGCGTTTCCTTTATAGCTATTCTACTTCTAAATGCCAGAGCAAAGGCCAGCATACTATATGCCGCTACAATATATACTACCACTATCAGTACCATGGCCTTTCGGCACTCGCCTTGTCGTATCATAACGCCTGCTCCATATTCGTGAAACCACAAGGCAACCTCACCGCCAGCGGCCAGGTCTGTCCATACGCAGTGAACTCGAACTCTACATAAACAGGAAGAGATTGCTTTGAAGAAAACGAGGTTTCTAATCTTTCGCCATTGTGAAAGGATATGCCAAGATCTTCGATTTTACTGAAAATTATTTTCCTGTTTTCTTTATTGTATAGTTTATTGGCGCCAACTACCGGTGTGGCAGTTCGATATAAACACATTGAATCTTTCTCTTTCACCAACCCATACTCAATTCTGTGAATCCGGCGTATCCCGCAGACTTCATTAGATTGGCCAGTTAAAAGCGAGTAAAACTGCAGTAATTTAAACTCTTCAAATTCAAAGGTCGCATTATCCCCGGCAAACATAACCTCCTGTCCGTAAGCCTTTGGAACCGCATGCACCAGATCTTCTCTGATTTGATCCAGGACATTCATTATTTCCCACAATTCAACCATAGACTGATCCTGTCTGTCGCCTACAAGCCTCAATGTTT
>JAOUFU010000434.1 GCA_029858035.1 Phycisphaerae bacterium | reverse complement strand
AATATTTCCCAAAAACATACGTGAAAGAGAGACGAATTCACCCTGCTTGGCCAGTGCCAGCGGTGTGGCCGAGGTTACTGCATCGACCGTTGAGGCACTGGCATATTCAAACAGCCGGCCCGTCATGCCGCTGCCTGCAGAAAGCCAGCTCGCGGACATCTTAGCCGGGTATGCAAGCGCCAGAAAGCACCGCCCCACAAGAGCCGGGTTGAACACGTTTCGCCCCGAGCCGCCAAACAGCTCCTTGCCTATGAACACTCCAAACACTACACCAAGAGCAACCATCCAAAGCGGCACATTAGGCGGCATAATCAGCGGGAACAGGAATCCCGTAACGAAAAAACCTTCGTTGATACTCTCCTTTCTGACTATCGCAAAAATCGCCTCCACCGAAAGGCCCGCAACATACGTGACTATAACCATCAGGAAAAAACGCAGCCCGAAAAAGTAAGCAGCCGCCAGTATCGACGGAACCAGAGAGATGATAACCATGCTCATGACTCGCTTGACGTCGAGCGGACCACGAACGTGAGGGGCCGTCAGTGTTGTTGTAGACGGTGAAAATAAGAAATTCTCCAATGCCTCGAATATGGGCTTAAAAGTCCCAAGCTTGCCGCCTTCATCAAAAGTTGGGCGAATAGTCTCGACTATCTTCAGCAACTTTTTCACTCGTTTTTCTCCTCGGCTGCTTTCCTGGCCAATTCTTCCTGACGCAATTGTTCCTTCCGTATTTCTTCCTTTTCCTGCTCAATCAGCTTCTTGGCGTCGATGAGCTGCTGTCTAAGGTCAATCTTGGACGGGCAAACATAAGAGCACAATCCACACTCCACACAGAGGTCCGTGCGAGCCTGCTCGGCTTCTTCGAGCAGGTCTCGATACAGGTACTTGTGGATTAGGTGGGGTGTGATACCGGCAGGACAAATATCCTCGCAGAAATTACAGGAAATGCAGGGCCTTCCTTCGCCCCGAACACCTGTGTTGAACCGCTCGAAAAACTTTTTTCTAAGCGCGCTCAGGTAGCAGGCGGCAAAACAGCTTCGGGACCAGCCGGGCCTGGCAAATCCGAGAAATTCTCTTTCTCGTAGCTCAGGAAGAACGGTAATGCCCCTGCACTCCGTATCAATCCCGAGTGTTTCTTCACCCAGGATTTGTCCTGTAAGGATACCGCCGTTAATCATCCGCACGGGCGGCTCAGACACATACTCTTCCATGATTTTTTTTATAGGATATCCCGGCATGATCTTTATGTGACAGGGAGAATTTATTCCGGTTCCTGCGATTGAGATTATCCTGGCCGTACAGGGCTTTGTCGATGTTAAAGCCCGGTCAACGGCCAATACCCCTTCGGTCCGGACACCCCAGACAGGCCCTTTATCGCGTCCAAGACCAAGCTTGCGAGCAAGAATGGAAAAGTCGTCGTATGGGTACGTAAGCGGTATGTTGACCGTCTTAACCCACGCATATCCCCGTATGTGGTTTCTAACCAAATCCGCGAACTCGGATTTAATGTCCGGCAGTACGAGGTAAATGGGTTGATATTCCAAAAGGGACTGCAATTGTTCCAGTCCCCTGTTGAAATTCAACAGGCGCTTATGGAGCTGGGCGTCCCCCCTCGCCAGGTAAGGTTCCAGACTAACTGTCGAAACAATAATGGCCTGCGGCGTGCCCAAAGGATCGGGAAGGGCGCCGGTATACGCATCATAGAAGAACTGCCATGCACCTAATGTCAGCAGTCTGTAACGCTTTATCCCTGCCGCCCCCATCTCATGCTCGATGTGCGACTGCTCCTCTTTGTCTATATCGGCGTGCTCTTCAAGATGGGCGATTTCCTCGAGGACAACTTGGCCTTCGTCTTTTTTCAACCTTACAACGCCTGCCCGTGGTGCCAGCAGAGGCACGGCATAGTTATCAGGGTCTTTCGCTAAAATATCGCCGCTGTTCACACGCTCTCCGTCCTTTACGGAAATTTCGCTGAACAAGAAACGCCGGCTGCGTAAAGGCAGATAAAGCTCGTCCGGTTCCGGCATCACCTTTACTTCAATATCGGGCATGCCCTTGAGCAGGATGTTATAACCACCTCTGAAATTCATTCTGAATCCAAAATCCAAAAAACCGTTGGCAATTTCGTTGAACTGCATCGATAAACATCACTGAAATGATGCCGCTCGATTCATGCCAACCAGTATCAATCCCTGGTATTTACCATTGAGAGCCGCCGAAGAACCCTCAAATAATGTACTAAAGCTCTGAATTTTACTGCTTTCCAAGGCTCCGTCAAGAATATTTCGCTTTCCTCCAAAAAAACTCTCCAGATCCTGAATATTCATCCTGGTAAAAGTCAATCCAAGACCTATTCGAACACCAGCATCCCGGCAGTATTTTATACCTTACAAACCACAAGTTTTTGTCTTGACAATGGTTAGGGGTATAAATGTCACCCTATTTAGCAATACGCTGTAAAATGGGAACACAAATAATCCTGTATTTTGGCCTACTACATAACTGCTGAAATTGAGCAAATAAGGCATTGACTTAACTACAGTAAATATGTTATAATATTAACAGTTGACATAATCGATAATTGCAATCTTAAGGCCCACAAGTTGCAAAAATACAACCGTGGTCGGTTGTATATATCTAATTAACATCGGAGAAGAGTCAGACAGAAGAAGCCCAAACCTATGAAAATCTCGTTGTTATCGCTGGTATTAATAGCATCTTTGTCCTGTCCATCTTATGCCCAGCTTCAGCTCGCAGGCGACTTGAATGACGACCAGAGGGTCGACCTCAAAGACCTGCGTATTTTTGCCTGGCAGTGGTTGGCCCCGGTTTGTCTGGCACCCGGTTGCTCAGCCAACCTGAATGGCGTCGATGGCGTAAATATGGCCGACTTGGCACTTTTAGCACAAAACTGGCACCAAGGTCCCAAGGTAGTCATCAACGAGATTCACTATGATCCCGATGTCAAGACAGAGCTGGTCGAATTTATCGAGCTTCATAATTCAGGGACGGTGGATGCTAATATTTCCGGCTGGTACTTTTCAGAAGGTATTTCGTATCAATTCCCACCCAGCTCGATACTGCCGGCAGGTGGCTATATTGTTGTGGCACAGGACCCCGGCGCGGTTCAGACCAAATTCGGAACATTACCGAGTTTGATCTTCGGCCCGTCTGGAGGCAGGCTGGAAAATGACGGGGAAAAGATCGAACTTCGAAACGCCCAGGGCTTTAGTATAGACGAGGTTGATTACAGGCGTCATTTCCCCTGGCCGATTGTGGGCGACCCGCCGGGCTACTCTATCGAACTGGTTAATCCTGCGCTGGATAACGACCTTGGGGGTAGTTGGCGGCCGAGCGAGCCGGAGGCGATTGCTACACCAAGGACAATCCTGTCCGAAGGTGGCACGTGGAGCTACTTCAAGGGAAATTCGGAGGCCTCATCGCCGATGGAAGCCTGGCGACAGTTTGATTTCAACGACTTAGACTGGTCAACGGGCCGGCTACCCATCGGCTACGGTGAAGACTTCATTGAAACCGACTTGAACGATATGCAAGGCGGGTATACGTCGGTATATCTGCGCAAGAAGTTTGATGTGATCAATCCAGGCTCCATTAATTACCTTTGGCTTGATACAATTTATGATGATGGCTGGAATGCCTGGATTAACGGCAAGTTCGTGAAGGGAGCCAACGTGTCAGACCCCAACCTGCCGTTCGACGCAACGGCAGGTCCTGCACGCGAAGACCTCACCTGGAACCAGTTTCTCCTGCCACATCCTTCCGGTTATCTCGAGACCGAAAATGTCCTGGCCATCCAGCTTTTCAATTCGTCAAAGAGCAGCTCTACCGATTGCTTCCTCGATGTGCGGTTGGTAGATAGGCCGGCCTCGTCGTCAGCCAGCCCGACGCCAAGTCAGCGTAACACCACTTACTCTGCCAATATTCCACCGCAGATGCGGCAGGTTAAACACAGTCCC
>JAOUFU010000433.1 GCA_029858035.1 Phycisphaerae bacterium | reverse complement strand
CGCTCCGGTTGCATCGTAGCTGATAATGACCCTGCCATCGCAAGGATCACCAACTTGAGCAGCCGTAATGTTCACGGCCGCCAACGCAGGAGAAGCAAACACAAGTACTACCAAGGTAAGCAAAATCTTTTTCATAACAAACCTTCCTTTCTTTTCTTCTTCTTTGTGAAGCTACACACTCCACATCTTGGTCTTTTCTACTTCCTGCCCAATAAAAATCTGTTTTGTAAACCTGTTCAGAATCATGTGCTTTATAGATACAGATTGCGAACGAAGCAGGCCGGACGGCAGGAGCAACCGGCCAGAAAAAATACTCATTACTTTTTCCTTACGCACCCTCCTTTCCCGCCAAATGGCGAAAAGTGTGTGCTTAATACTATACGGCACAGGTTATTATTGGTGAAGATTAAATGTAAAGTACCATAATTGCCTTTTCAAATCAAGGGAAAAATGAAAAAAAAACAAAAATTTTTCATTTAAGAAAAATTGTGTAAAAACAGGATAAAAAGAAAGAACGATAGATGCTCTGGAATGTTAATTTGGGCAATATATGCCTGTTTTAGGCTGCTTTTTGGGGAAATCAGGCTCAAAAACGGCATTTTATATCGAAAAATATTTTTTTACGATTTCACAGTTCATATATGAAATTTTAACGATAATCTGTTATTTTGCCATTATGTATAACCTTTTCCTAAAAGGACATCTAAGAGTTGTAAGATTATGCCTAATGGCAGCTACTTTAGCCCTTATTGGCATCGGAATCGCCACTATTTACTCGGTCGGCCATCCGGCAGAACCCAGCCCGGCAAGTCAAACCGAAGACTTGACCAATTTCTGGAAAAAACAGGTCATTTTCGCTGTGATCGCTCTCGCTGCCTTCATAACAGTCAACATGGTAAATTATCGCCGGTTTGGTGAGGTAAGCTATTGGATATACGCCTTTGTTCTCCTGCTATTGGCCCTCTTGCTGCTGAATAAGCTTGTTGATATTCATATTGGAAATTTACTCACTATGCCCCTGAGAAGAGGTACAAGGAGATGGATACAGCTCACAATATCAGGTCAGTCTGTATCACTGCAACCGTCGGAAATCTGCAAGCTGGCATACATCCTGGCGCTCGCATGGTATCTGCGATATCAGAGTAATTACCGAAATTTCCGTGCCTTAATCGGCCCCTTTATTCTTACCCTGCTGCCGATGGTACTGATCCTTTTGGAGCCGGACCTGGGCACCGTGATGCTCATGATGCCGGTCTTATTTTCTATGCTCTTCGTGGCCGGTGCTAAGGTTAAGCATCTGCTGATAATAGTATTTATGGCAATTCTGGTCAGCCCGCTGCTATGGTCCAGGATGGAGCACTACCAGCGAACCAGGGTGAGCAGCGTTCTGCTGCAAAGTAGCTGGATTCGTCAAAAGGCAGAGCAGTACCCGACGCTGGGAAAGATTCTTGTGGGAACAAAATTCAGCGAAAAGCTATGGAAGAGTGATTGGGGTTATCAACTGATTCGCTCAAAATATGCCGTCGCATCCGGTGGTACTAAAGGTTACGGTTTTAGGCGGGGACCCTTTGTCAAATACGACTTTCTTGACGCAAGGCACAACGATTTCATTTTTTCCATCATTGCAGAGCAATGGGGTTTTTGGGGCTGTTTGGCCCTGTTCGGCCTTTACGGGATCATTGTCGGTTGCGGACTGAAAATAGCAATTCACAATACAGACCCGTTCGGCAGATTGCTTGTAGTAGGAATTGTGGCAATGTTTGTGGTTGAGGTTATCGTAAACGTGAGCATGACAGTCGGACTGATGCCGATAACGGGCCTGACTTTACCATTCGTAAGCTATGGCGGGTCAAGCCTGCTGATCAGTATGGCTGCTGTCGGATTATTAAATAATGTCGGGCGGCGCCGACCTCTTCACTTAGCAAGATAACCGTAATGCCTTTCTGAAACGAGATACCAGCAGCAGGCAAAAAAATGATAAAAGGATTCAGACAAATCGCCTCTCTTACGGCCGTCAGCAGGGTATTTGGATTTGCCCGTGATATGGCATACAGTTATTTTTTCGGCGCAAGTGCCCTGCTGGATGCATGGACCATTGCCTTCAAAATCCCTAATCTCGCCAGGAGATTATTCGGTGAAGGAGCGGCCTCGGCTTCATTGATTCCAATATACAGTGAAGAGCTGCACAAAAATCCGGAGCAGGCAAAACAACTTGTCAACACTGTAGTAACCGTTCTGTTTGTGATATTGGCGGCGTTGGTCCTGATTGGCCAGGGGATAATCTGGGGTTATTACAAATTCTTCACCCCCACCGGCGATACAAAACTGGTTCTTTCCTTAAGCTCAATTATGCTGCCATATATGCTTTTTGTCTGTATGGTCGCGATACTGGCCGGCATTCTTCAAGTACACAGGCATTTTGCCACACCCGCCGCCGCTCCAATAGTACTTAACATTTGCATCATTTCCTGCATCCTTCTAACCGGCTGGGCCTTCAAAATTAAGGCCGAGCAGCAGGTTTTTTACGTGGCCCTTGCAGTACTCATTGCCGGCGTTGCGCAGATAGCGATACAGCTCCCGCCGCTGCGCTCTGCCGGCGTCTACTTAAGGCCCGGCTGGCAGATACATTCGGATGCATTTAAAAAAATCATAATCCTGATGGGACCGATGATACTTGGCCTGACAGTTACGCAGATAAATACTTTGGCTGACGACCTTATCGCATGGTGGTTTTCCAGTTCTGTAGAGAAAGGAACCACTTTTACTTTGCTGGGTAAAGCAATTCAATATCCATTACAGCGAGGCTCGGTATCGCATCTTTATTTTGCCCAGCGGCTATATCAACTTCCCCTCGGGATATTTGGCATATCTTTAGCTACCGCGATATTCCCGATAATGAGCTCCTATGCGGCAAAAAAGGATTTGCAGGGGCTTTGCAAGACTGTTTCGCATGGCCTACGCAGCGCTGCCTTTATTGCCATTCCTGCAACCATAGGTCTTTCCGCGATATCCCGGCCGTTAATTTCGGTGGCTTTTGAACACGGCCAATTCGGTCAGGCCCGCGACGACACAGGCATAGTAGCCTGGACACTGCTGTTTTATGCTCTGGGATTGTCCGGCTATTTTGCCCAACAGGTTCTAACCCGTGCTTTTTATTCCATGCAGGACTCCAAAACACCGATGCGAAGCGCCATCATAGCAGTTATGTCCAACATCGTCCTGAATCTGACTCTAATATGGTTTTTGAAGACAGGAGGATTGGCACTTTCAACGGCCATCTGCTCGTATGTGCAGGTTGTGATTCTTGTTGTGTTCCTCCGCCGGTCTCTGCGACATAAAGGTGCGGAAGCATCCATACTTGACGGCCTCGGGCTGACATTATTCAAAACCATTACTGCCAGTCTTTGTATGGCTGGGGCGATTGTGGCAGCAAAATGGCTTTCGCAAAGCTGGCCCAATATCTTCAAATTGCTGCTGATTGTTCCCTCGGCGGCATTGGCATATTTTCTTGGGGTGAGATTTCTTCGCAGCGAGATGCTTTTCCTGCTGCTTGGCGGCAGCCGAAGCAACAGCGAATCTGCGAACGGCCCGTTTGATGATTGATTAGTCATTCACTTATAATAGGCCATTTGAAATTGGGCCGCGACAAGTTGGTGTTTTTTTCGGGACCCGAAAACGCGGTTTTTTTCCGTGGAAATGGCAGTTCTGAGAGTTGCGCAGATTAACATGATTGAGAAATGAGATTTTTTAAATTTTAAAAAATGGGGGGAAATTCAGTTTTTTTTGGGATCTTCACTGGGGGGTGTTTGTTTTTGGTCTATAAATAGATGTTGATTGGAAGCATGGGTGGTATGGGTAAAAGGGGCAAGAAAAAAATGGTGCAAAAACTTGCAAAAGTATAACGGAAAGTTGACAAAAGTAGTCAAAAAGCGCGCACTTTTTGTGCAAAATGTTGCAGAAATTTGACATTTTTGTATT
>JAOUFU010000038.1 GCA_029858035.1 Phycisphaerae bacterium | reverse complement strand
ATTGATACAGTCAAGACGCCATACGGGGTGAGTGAGGATTGTCTCGGTGGTTCTTCGGTTTATTTTAGTATGGCGGCGAGCTTCTTTACGCCGGTCCGGTTTCTCGGTGTCATCGGCCCGGATTGTCCTTTTGATTTGGCTGAAGTCTTTGCCGGCAGGGACGTCGATTTGAGGGGTTTGGAGGTAAGGCCGCAGAGCAAGACCTTTCGCTGGACAGGCACTTATAGCGATAATATGGATGACAGAAGAACTGATTATATTGAATTAAATGTTCTTGCCGGAGCACCTCCTGAAGTGCCGGAGGCATATAGAGACAGTACATACGTTTTTCTTGCAAATACGACGCCGGGCCTTCAGATACAATTGCTCGAGCAGGTGCAAGGGCCTGATTTTGTGGCGGCCGATACGATGGACTGCTGGATTAAGGACGACCTTGATGATTTGAAGCGGCTGCTTGAAAAAATCGACTGCTTAGTAATCAATGACGGTGAGGCGCGGATGCTGGCGGACGAATATAACCTGATAAAGGCGGCGGAGAAGATTTTGGGTATGGGGCCTGGAGTGGTGATAATCAAGAAGGGTGAATCGGGTTCGATGGTTTGCAGAGCAGGCGGGGAGCGATTTATTCTGCCGGCCTATCCGGCCGGCGAAGTCAAAGACCCGACGGGTGCGGGCGACAGCTTTGCAGGGGGCTTTATGGGCTATCTGGCGCAGGCAGGCAAGACAGATTTTGCCTCGTTAAAGACGGCAGTTGCGTACGGCACGGTGGTTGCCTCGTTTACGATTGCCGATTTTTCACTGAAGGGCCTGACGTCGATAAGTAAAAACGATATCGACGGCAGATTGGAGACTTTGCGGCAAGTTACAAGTTTTTAGGCAGGGCGCGGCAAGATGCGATGCTTTATAGCTATAGATATTGACGAGAACAACAGGGCGGCATTGGGCGATTTGCAGCAGCAGTTGAAGAGCAAAGTTGATGTTAAGAGAAGCTACGTCAAATGGGTGAAGCCGGAGAATATACACCTGACGTTGAAGTTTCTGGGTGAAATCAAGGATGAGCAGGTTGTTGATGTCTGTAATATAGTCAAGGAAGTTGCGGGCAGACACAACAGCTTCGATCTGGGGATAGAATCAGTAGGCCATTTCGGCGGCCGAAGCGCCAGGGTTTTATGGGTTGGCACGAGTGAGGGGCGCGAGAATCTGCTGCAATTGCAAAAGGACCTTGAGCAGCAGTTGGCCTCGGCCGGTTGGCCGGCGGAGAAGAGGGCCTTTTCAGGCCATCTGACGCTATGCAGGGTAAGGAACCCCAAAGCAGGTTTCAAGTTAGTGCAGATAGTTGAGGGGTACAAGGATTTTAAGGTTGGGATTATGCCGGCTGATTCGGTCCTGGTTTACCAGAGCGAGTTGACGCCCGCCGGACCTATTTATACCGTTTTAGGCGAATATAAAATGCGTGAAACATAATGTGTAAAGCGAAACAGGATATATGGAAAAGGAGGTTGTAAAATGGCAAAGACAAAGACGTCGCAAACAGGCAAAGGTAAGGTAGAGAGTTTGAGGCCGCAAACAAACGGCAAGGAAACGGCGTTGCAGCGTGTGATTGCGCAGATTGAGAAGCAATACGGCCAGGGCGCGATTATGCAAATGGATGAGCACAAGTACGCCAAAATCGCGGGCATACCGACCGGGTCGCTATCGCTCGACATTGCCCTGGGCGGCGCGGGTGTTCCGCGCGGCAGGGTTACAGAGCTGTTCGGGCCGGAGGCATCCGGCAAGACTACGCTGGCGCTTCACGTGATTGCAAGCGCCCAACGCGCGGGCGGGGTGGCGGCGTTTATCGACGCCGAACACGCGCTGGACACAACCTGGGCCAAAAGACTGGGCGTCGATGTAAGCGGTTTGCTGGTGAGCCAGCCGGATACCGGTGAGCAGGCGCTTGAAATTGTGGAGATGCTGGTGAGGTCCAATTCAGTGGATGTTATAGTTGTTGATTCGGTGGCGGCACTTACGCCGGCAGCGGAGATCGAAGGGCAAATGGGTGACAGACACGTGGGACTGCAGGCAAGATTAATGAGCCAGGCGATGAGAAAGCTTACGGCTGTCATCGGCAGGAGCAAAACGGCCCTTCTGTTCATAAATCAAATCCGTATGAAGATCGGTGTGATGTTCGGCAATCCTGAGACCACTCCCGGCGGAAAGGCCCTGAAGTTTTACAGCTCGGTCCGAATCGACGTAAGACGGCTGGCGACTATTAAGGACGGCGGCAGCGCGATGGGGAGCAGGGTGAGGGGCAGAGTGGTAAAGAATAAAATAGCACCGCCCTTCCGTGAATCGGAATTCGACCTTATGTTCGACCACGGAATCAGCTATGAAGGAGACTTACTGGATTTGGGAGTTGATTGCGGTTGTGTAGAGAAAACCGGGGCCTGGTTAAACTACGGGGACATCCGGCTCGGACAGGGCAGAGAGAACGCCAAGAAATATCTGGCGGAAAATAAAGATTTGTGCGATGAGATAAAAGATAAAATCCTGGTTGTCAAAGGTTTAAAGCCAGAGGCGCAAGACGAGAGGTGAAATGTTAAGCTCAGAGCAGATCAGAAGCGGCTTTATAGATTTTTTCAGGGACAAGGGGCACGAGTTTGTCCCCAGCTCGCCGATAGTTCCTATTGGTGACGAGACGCTGCTTTTTGCCAACGCGGGGATGAATCAGTTCAAGGACATTTTTCTGGGGCTTGTGTCTCCGGAGTATGGGCGTGCGGTGAACAGCCAAAAATGCCTTCGTGTGAGCGGCAAGCACAACGACCTTGAGGAGGTTGGCAAAGACACTTATCATCATACTTTCTTCGAGATGTTAGGCAATTGGTCGTTCGATGATTACTTCAAGGCCGAGGCAATCGAATGGGCGTGGGAGCTTCTTACAAAGGATTGGGGCATCGGTCCGGAGAGCTTGTGGGCGACGGTTTTTGCCGGGTACGAGGCCGACGGCCTGCCCAGAGATGATGAGGCCGCCAGGCTTTGGACGAAGGTGACGCCGATACCTGCCGAGCGGGTCCTTGCTTTCGGCAAGAAAGATAATTTCTGGGAGATGGGGGAAGTCGGTCCCTGTGGTCCGTGCAGCGAAATCCATATCGACCTCGGGCCGGACATGTGCGACAAGAAAGGTGTGAGCGGTCACAAATGCGCGGTCAACGGCGGGTGCAGCCGGTTCATCGAGCTGTGGAACCTTGTCTTTATACAATATAACCGTACCGATGGGGGCAAACTTGTTGAACTGGGCGCTAAATACGTCGACACCGGTGCCGGGCTGGAAAGACTGGCGGCGGTTCTGCAGAAAAAAAAGAGCGATTATGATACCGATTTGTTTATGCCCATAGTCGAAGGTATCACCGAGATAACCGGCCACAAATATACATCCAAGCTGAACAACAATGTCGACAATGCCTTCAGGGTCATATCCGACCATATTCGTTCGCTGACTTTTGCGATAACCGACGGGGCGACACCTTCCAACGAGGGCAGGGGTTATGTGATTCGGCGGATACTTAGGAGGGCTTCGAGGTTTGGCAGGGAGCTGGGGATGCATGAGCCGTTTATGTATAAACTCGTGCCGGTGGTTGCTGATTATTTAGGGGATGCATTTGGCGAGATAAGGGACAGGGCCGAGCACGTCTCAACGGTGGTCGAATCAGAGGAGGAAAGCTTTGGCAGAACGCTGGACAGGGGTATTGAAATCTTTAATTCCGCTGCCAGGCGGGCACAAAAATCAAAAGACAAAGTTATCAACGGCGAAGATGCCTTCCAGCTTTATGATACTTATGGCTTTCCGCTTGACTTGACGGAGCTTATGGCCGAAGAGCGCGGCCTCAAGGTCGATACAGCCAAATTTGACGAGCTGATGGAAGAGCAACGTCAGCGCGCAAGGGCGGCCCAAAAATCGGCCTCGCTAATCTCTGCTTTGGCCGATGTCAAGCTGCCGACGACGAAAGATTTGCATAAGTATCATACGGACAGTTTCGAAGGTGAGATAGCAGGTTTTGTTGATGAGAAGGGATTCAGGAACGAGGGTAGTGTTGAGCTCGGCGGCGAGGCTGGGATTGTTCTCGACGGGACCTGTTTTTATGCCGAGGCTGGCGGCCAGGTCGGCGATTGCGGCGTGATAGAATCGGGTAAAGCACGGTTTATTGTTGAGAACACTGTCAGGATAGCCGATTGCGTGATTCACCGGGGTGAAGTTGCGGAAGGATCGTTTGCGGTTGGGCAGACTGTAAAGGCAGTGGTCAGCAAAGACAGGGACTCTGTAAAGAAAAACCATACGGCCACTCACCTGCTGCAATGGGCGCTTCAGCAGGTAATGGGCAAATCGGTGGCTCAGCAGGGCAGCCTTGTTGGGCCGGACTATTTGAGGTTTGACTTTACCTGCCCCAAGGCTTTGACGGGCGAGCAGATTAAAAAAGTTGAGAGTTTGGTGAGGGAAAAAATCACGGAAGATTTGCCTTTAACGTGTGTTGTGATGCCGAGAGCGGAGGCGGAAAAATTAGGGGCCATGGCTCTTTTCGGGGAGAAATATGGAAGCGAGGTCAGGGTTGTTGCTATTGGTGCGGCAAACGAAAAGCTGATTGAAGAAGCGTTTTCGCGAGAATTTTGCGGCGGGACGCACTGCGATAATACGGGACAAATAGGTGGTTTTAAGATAGTCAAGGAAGAGAGCATCTCGGCCGGGGTGAGGAGGATTACGGCACTGACCGGAGCGGGGCTCGCCAAATATCTCGAAGAACGGGGCGAGATTGTTGAAAGGCTTTCGGAGATGCTTAAGACGAGCGCTGATGCATTGGTTGAGCGCGTCGAGCGGCTGATGAAGGAAAACAAGAAACTGGCCAAGCAGCTCAAATCGGGCGCCCGACAGGCGGGCCCTGACACAATGGGCGAGGCAAGGAAACTTCTGGAAAAATGTGAAAAAATTGACGGCACTTCCGTAGTCATCGGCCGGCTCGGAACGACGTCGGTCGAGCAGGCCAGAGAAGCTATCGATATGCTCAAGAAGAAGGCAAAGTCCGCGGCTGTTGTTCTGGGCTTTGATGAAGAGGGTAAGGTGACACTGTTGGCCGGGTTCACCGATGATTTGGTCAAGAAGGGACTGAAGGCGGGCGATGTGGTGAAGGCGATTGCGCCGATAGTGGATGGCGGCGGCGGCGGAAGGCCCCAGATGGCCCAGGCCGGCGGAAAGAAGCCGGAGAAAATCAAAGAGGCCCTGGCCAAAGCAAAAGAGATAATAACAGAAAAACTGGCAAAGGGATAATTACATAGCCAGACTTGCAAGCGGCGGAGACGAGAAAATGGAGCAAGCGGAGACTCTATGATTAAGTTTTATTGCAAACACTGTGGTCAGCAAATCGGTGTGCCAGCGGGCTTTGCAGGCGGAGAAGCCAGATGCCCAAAATGTAAGAAGAAAGTTTTTGTGCCGGAGGCGGAAAGCGCAGAGCCGGTCGCCGACCAAAGCAATATAAGCGAGACGAGGGGCGGGGGGAAATATGCGGGCTTTGACCGTGCTCTTTTTGATATTCCTAAAGAGGATGAAAGCGCAAGTCAGGTAAGCAATCAAGGCGGCATGTCTAAAGAGGAATTTGAAGAGCTGCGAAGACGCAAGAATGTATTAGAAAAGTACCCAGCAGAGCAAATCGGTAAACGGAAGCTGCCCGGCTTTATCGATGTATTCCTTTATCCGGTAAGTTTCTGGGGCCTGGTTTACCTTGGGATTTTTATTGTAACAACATTGTTTCTTAACACTGTGGGGAAGATTATTCCTTACTACTTTGCTTGTTTTTTCGGTGTTATAGTCTCAGTTATCAAGGTCCTTGTTGTTTTATTTATGTTTTGGTACTTTGCCGAATGCGTTCGCGACAGCGTTGAGGGCGGTTTGCGGGCACCAAAGGTTATAGGGGACACTCCCCCCTTAAGGGATATGTTCCGGCAGATGGTGGATATAATCGTCAGTTTGGTAATTTTCTTTGGGCCGTTTTTTTTGTATGTTTTCATTGCCAGAAGAGCCGGCATAATCTTCTGGCTGTTATTGATATACGGGATATTCCTGTTCCCGATGGCGTTACTGTCTTTTGTTGTGTTTGACTCTATTGCCGGTCTTGATCCCCGCTTGATCTACAAGTCAATATCAAACACATTTTGGCAGTATTGCGGGCTTGTCTTACTGTTTATTGCAGCAGTATTGGTGATTGGTGTGCTCGGGCAGAAGGCGAGTGAATCAGGATACATGGTTATTCTTGTTCATTTTGCCGGTATTTACCTGATATTTATCGCCGCCCATCTACTTGGCAGGTTTTACTGGAAGTATCAGGAAAAGCTCAAGTGGGATGTTCCACTGTGAAGACCGGCGTCGGATTTCAGGGCTTTGACAAGAACAATCGAGATATTGTCTTGAACATTACAAACTGGTAATATAGGTGATGTGAGAAAAGTATAATTTAGCGGCGGTTCTAATGATCAGATTTTCCTGCAAACACTGCGGTCAGAAGATCCTGGTTCCGGAAGCTGGGGCCGGCAGAAAAGGTAAGTGTCCAAAATGCAAAAATATAGTGCTTGTTCCAAAAGTTGAGGGCATAAAGCCAGTCGCAAGCCGGACCGAGCTTAGCGCTTCAGAGATTATCTCGGGGGATTCCATTCTGGACCCTCATCATTATGATATTGCGCAAGAGAGCAATGCGGCGGGAGACGGGACTGTTAAAGGAACCGCATCTGATAAAGCTTTGGATGAGCTGCAGAGGCTTCAGGGGAGCTTAAGGAGAGTGGAACCTGAGCCTTTGCCGGAACGTAAACTGCCGTGGTACATCGATATAGTTATTTATCCGACAAGCAAAGCAGGCCTGACAATGCTGGGGATATTTATCGGAGTACCGCTGTTGATGGAAGCTTTTGTGCAAGCCCTCTTTTTATTGACGGGAGTATTTCCACCTTTTTTTGTGTTTGCCGTATTCTTTTTGGTTATAAGCTTACTTATAAATGTCACAATTCGCTTATATAGGTACTGGTATATAAGTGAATGTATCCGAGATAGTGCAGAAGGTCAAATACGTGCGCCGGAGACGGTCGCTTCCACGCCGGGCCTATGGGAATTGCTCTCGATATTTCTGAAGATTTTTGTCTGTATTATTGTTCTCAGTGCACCTATGTATTTTTATCTTCTCAAGTCCAAGGAAATCGAAAGAAGTTTCGGTGCCGTGTTCGGTTTTACGCTGTTCTTTTTTTGGACTATAGTAACTGAAGTCGGCAGAAGCGGGATAACCTTTCATCTTCTATTACTTTTTGCAGTTTTCTTTTTCCCTATGACCATATTGTCTGTTGTGATGTTCGACTCTTATCGAGGGCTGAATCCGTTACTGATTGTCAACTCGATATTCAGTACATTTGCCCCGTATTGCGGCCTGATACTGGCGCTTTGTGTATTATGGCTGCCGGTCGTATTAATCAGGAAGTTTATCGTAACACAGGTGGTTTCGTTTCAATCCAGCCTTTTCCTTTATTTACCAAGGGCCATCAGCATTTATCTGATGTTGGTGGGGGCACATCTGCTGGGTAGGTTTTACTGGCGGTATCGGGAAAAGCTTAACTGGGATGTTTAAACTTTAATCCTGCCGTGTCGGATTTTTACGCTCTTTGCGTGGGCGTCGAGGCCTTCTGCTTCGGCCAGGCGGATAATGTCGGCGGCACTATCTGCTAATTGCTTTTTGTCGTATTCGATGATGCTCGTTGACTTGATGAAGTCGTTGGCAGTGAGCGCACTGGAAAACATTGCGTTACCACCCGTTGGCAGGGTATGGCTTGGTCCGGCCCAATAGTCGCCAACGGCGACCGGTGAATAATCACCGATGAAAATCGCGCCGGCGTTGTCGATTTTATCAGCGATTTCCCTGCTTTGGTCCCCGCACTGGATTTCCAAATGTTCGGGGGCAAACTCATTTGCACATTCAATAGCATCATCCATATTCTCAAATACGGCAATCTTTCCGAATTCTATTAAGCACTTGATTGCCTGTTTTGCCCGAGCCAGTTTTTTTACCATATTCCTGAGCTCTGCGAGAACTTTTTCCGCAAGCTCTTGCGAATCTGTAACCACGACGGCACCACCGGGGTTGTGCTCGGCCTGACTTAGCATGTCGGCGGCGACCCAGGAGGGATTTGCTTTTTCATTTGCAATTATGAGCACTTCACTGGGCCCGGCAATAGAATCAATTCCAACCAGAGCAGAAACCTGCTGTTTAGCCGTTTGTACCCATTTGTTGCCCGGCCCGACAATCTTATTGACTTTGGGAATAGTCTCTGTGCCCAGGGCTAAAGCCGCTATCGCCTGGGCCCCGCCAATGCGGTAAACCTCATCAATTCCAAGTTCGTAGCAAACAGCCAAAATGGTCGGGTGGATACTGCCCTTGTATCTTGGTGGAGAGACAACGGCAATTTCCTTCACATCCGCTACCTGGGCAGGTATGGCTGTCATTATTACTGTGGAGGGCAGCGGAGCCGATGCGCCGGGAACACAAATACCAACAGGTTCTATAAGTTTGTATTTTATTCCAGGATGCTCTTTGCCGCCGGTGAAGATTTCCTTTTGATACTTTCGTACGTTTTCAATCGCCTGCCGAAGAGATTTCAAAAGTTGTTTGTCAATTGCGCCGTGGGCTTTTTCCAATTCCTCTTTCGGAATCTGGAATTGGTCCGGTTGTATATCTACACGGTCATAGTCTTTTGTAAATTTCCTCAGGGCATCATCACCGTGTTTTGTGACTTCCCAAATAATTTTGCTTACATTCCTGAATTCATCTTCATTAGGGTCAAATGTCGCGCCATGCAGTATTGAGCCACGAAGTTGTCCCAGTTTATAAGCGAAATCCGGTTGGTTTTCAGAGATCAGGATTTTGTCGAGTTCGTTGGTCACAGTGTTCTCCTATCCCGGGAAGTTTCCGTGACTGTAGAGACATGTTGAGCGCTGGAGGAGCAGATATTTTTTGCCTTTGAATTTGGTTACAATCCCTGCTATTTTGAGTCTCAGGGTATCCGGTGCAGCGGCCTGGCTGAGCTGTGCCTGCTCCAATGCCTGGCAGGGCAATAGGTGAAGTGAAGTTTTTGGTTCTTTCCGGCCGAGAGCGTCAAGGACAAAGCTTACCTTACGCCAGGAGTCCTGCGTGCCGTATGAGGACCCACGGATAAAGCCGCTTCTGTCAGCTAAAATAGAATCTTGCCTTTTTTCTGATTTTTTTTGGGGGCCAGGTCCGGTTTTGATTTCCTCACTGTTTTCGGGGCGTGTTGTGTGGTCAATCGTTTTCTTTCTGTCCGGCAGCTTGTCTAATAACTCTTTCGGTATTTTTACTACATCGTTCGGTTCATTGATTTTCGGCCGGCTTTCCTGCTGTGGTGATTTTTGTGATGCCGGCAGCTTAGGCATCTTTGTTTTGGCAAGAGGGAGAAAATAAGTTGGGAAAATGAAGTTTTTGCCCCTGTATTGAGTGAGGCTGCCACCGAGCTTGTAACTTGCGTCAGGGGCGTTGTTGGCGTCGGCTATCATCCTTTCCAGAACCGATGACGGCAGCAGTTCTAATCTGGTCCCGGCTTTTACAAGGCCTGCGCCATCACTGAAATCCGAATCAAACTCAAAGAACCATCTTTCAGAGGCCGAGTTTCGCTTTGCCTCGTTGCTGTCGTGGATAACCAATCTGCCGTCGACACCTGTTAGTACGGAGCCGTCCAGCAGCAGCATTTGGAGGGATTTTGCCGGGGGTAAACCCGATGCTATCGCGACAGCGTTTATAAAAAGCACTAAATACGAAATTGTAAGTTTCCTGCCCATGTTATTAGTCAATAATCAATTCTACTATCTGCTCCGGCCTATCTACCTGTTTTATGTGCCGACTGCTTTGGGGATCGTCGGATGCAATCAAATCGAGCAGTGGCAGCCAAAAACCGCCTACCAGTATAATCGGTTTATCAGTGTCCGGAAAGCCTTTGTTTTTTAATTCCCAGACATTTGCCAATTCCAGCAGTGTTCCGGTTCCACCGGGCAGGACGACATAGGCGTGCCCGAGTTTCATCAGCTTATGGAGCCTCTCTTCAAGGGAATCAGTAACAATTTCACGGCTAATATATTCATTTGCAGTGCTTGCTTTAAAGGCCGAGCATGTAACGCCAATAACTTGACCGCCGGCCTCGGCTGCCCCTTTGGCTGCAGCCAACATCGTTCCGCCATATCCGCCGTTAGCGATGGTAAAACCGGCCCGGGCCAATAGCTTGCCTGTTTTGTAGGCCAGTTCGTAAGCGTCGTCGCCGGGCCCGGCCCTGCCGGTACCGAAGATTGTTATCGTCCTTTCACTCATTATTGTGGTCGACATAGCTGACCGACAGGTCGGTTTTGACTCCGGCTGCTCCCATTGATTCGGACAGATGCCCGGAAAGCATCTTTTCAACGAGCGTTTGTCCCAATTTCTTACTCCGTACACATTAAACGGTATAAGCTAACATAAATACCGGCTAATACCAATTGCAATTAAACGTGGCGCTCTGCATAACTGTCAGTAAGCCATCCCCAAGCTTCGCTTGAGGCTGCCACTCGTCTGGGCCAAATGCACGAGGCGCAATAATTTAACGCAATTGGTATAAAAACACAAAAAAGTCTGATTTCTCGATATAATCGAAGTTCATCGGCCCTCTTTTTCAATACAGTAAAGA
This sequence comes from Phycisphaerae bacterium, assembly GCA_029858035.1. Classification (GTDB taxonomy): domain Bacteria; phylum Planctomycetota; class Phycisphaerae; order Sedimentisphaerales; family Anaerobacaceae; genus CS2-K091. The sequence continues at coordinate 6,032 of JAOUFU010000038.1, read as the reverse complement.
TGATTTTCGGTTCGAATGAATATACAGCCGTCGGCAATAGCGGGTGAAGCATAGCAACGTCCCTGCAGGTCGTTTTCGGCGAGCACCCTAAATTCGGAATCTGCGGCAATCACAGTTGTCAGGGCCTTCGTATTGCAGGCGTAAACTCTGCCATCGGCTGCCACGAGGGACGATAAATGCCTGCCTTTCAGGCGGTGATTCCAAAGCACTTTACCCGAGGGTGCGTCATAACAGGTCATAATACCTGTATCAGTAACTACAAACAATTTGTGATCGTAGATGACCGGCGAAGAGCAGCCCGGGGCATGCCGACTCGATTGCCAGATGACATCCACTTTTGTGTCTTTACCCTTGCCGTTAAGACGCATCATTATTGTAGCCTTTGGTCCGTAAGTGCCCCCGGCAATGCACAAAAATTCTTCCGACCTTGCCATGCTCGCCACCATGTTTTGTATGGGAATTTCCTGCGTCCATAGAAGTTCTCCGGATTCAATGTCATAGGATGCCATGTTTTCGCGGGAAGCGATGATTAGCTGTATGTGAGCACCATCTCTATACAACAGAGGAGTCGTATAACAGCCGTAAATATTCATCGGGTTAATATTCCAACGCCTCCGGCCTGTTCGTTTTTCAAATGCGGCAATCCAGGTTGCTTGCTTGCTGTTCCATTCGCACTCCTGTACAACGAGTGCCATATCATCGATTAATAATGGAGAACTGACAGCGCCGTATCTACTATTTTCAAAGTAATGTTTGTCTGTCTTGCGCCATAAAATATTGCCGTCAAAATCCAGACATGCTATTCCCAAGCCAAAGTTAACGATGATGTGCATGCCATCGACAGCAGGTGTTGGTGTAGCGTACGTGTTTTCATTATGCTTACGTTCTGCCGGTTTAATGAATACAGGTTGCTGCCATAAGAGATTTCCACTGTTCATATCCACACATACGACCACACGCTCTATTCCAAGTTGTGTTTGCATAAAATTCGGAGGTACAAAGACCAGCACAGACAATCCTATCAGCGGCAGTACAAAAACCAGGGCCGATTTGTTTCCAAAACGCCATATGTTTTTTAGTCTCCAGCGGGCTTCTATTCGCTTTATTATATACCAGGGCGCAACTATTATTCCACGAGGCGTAAATGTCGGTTTGTTCCTTAATCCCCCTTTTTTCCTGAATTGAATTTTGAAGCAATTCAAGATATGCCAGGAGGCGAGGAGCATTCCGGGAAGTGTAAATATTATCCTTTTATTCAAATCAATCTCTAACTTCCATTGATCCAAAGGCGTAAAGATTACAAGAAGGGGTGCAAACAAGAAAACCGTTGCAGCTCCTAACAAAGTCCAGATTGATTGCGCCCTAAGCCATCCTATGGACGCAGCCAACCCCAGTAATGCAATCCCACCCGAGGTAAGCCAAATTGCTGCCGGTGCCCCCTTATCCATCGATAGCAGATTCGAATGATAGCCTCCTAAACTCGACACGAGGAAATCAAACCTTCCAAAAGCCAGTTCAAAATACCGCGGTCTGATCGTGGCAACTAATTCAACAAAAACGAAGCTAAAGGATGTAATCCAGATAAATGGAAGGTTAAACCGTTCAATTAAACTGCGTTTTACAGGAGTAAATTTCTTTTGTGTTCTTGGCCGCCACTTTATGTAAAAATTTACAGCAGCAGCTATAACAAAAGCAACGGCCAGTCCTAAACCGGCCATGCTCACAATCCTTTGTGAAATTACAAGTTTCGAGCTTTCGTATGCTGTTGTCAGAATGACCTTACCCTTACTGACAACGGGCGAGGAGAAGCCTTTTCCTGGAATTCTAATCTTCCATCTTATGTTCTGACTCTCGGTATTCCAGACCTTTGGCAAATTCTTTTCGGTTGATACACCTAAGCCGTTTGGGCCTCGCCATTGGGGCCACTGTCCTTTTAGACGGTCATCGAACTCGGTCCCGAGTGTTTCACTACAGAAATACATTCCTCCCAGAAGAATAGTTATGAAAAGTGAGCCCAACAAAAGACAGTACCTATTGGAATTATGCATTAATACCTCTTAATTTTCCAATTATAAGTTAAGTTCCCCCGGTATCTTCTGATTTGTAGATTAGTTTTTGTCTCAAATGTATACTCTATCAAAATCAAAACAGCCAATTTAGCATAAATTTCCGTTAAACACAAATTTCGAGAATTGTTTATTTTTCCATGAATGACTGTCAGGGACTGTGTATATGTGTCGCATTTCAGCAGGTTTGGGCCATTGCGAGCGAAGTTAAGCAGTCTCGGTGTGCGATTTTTGCTTATTTCTTCGCTGTTATCTGTATCTTGTACTGCTATGTTCCTTTATGCTTTTTCTCTTTACTAAATCTTCATAATCCTCCATATAATATTGCTATGAAACTACAATCAGCACTTTTTCCCGGGCCGAAAGACAGGAAAGCCGTCCTTGTTATCGATATAATTCTCAAAGAGTTTTGTGATTACTTCCAAAGAAAGGACACAATCATTTATTTAAACTTGTACGAATTTGGCAATGTTAAAGCTCTCTGCTCTTAAAATCTGGGGAAAATACCCGTATTTTTGGCACTGGGTAGTGAACATATCAGTGGCATCAATATGGGGCTATTATGTTTTCAAAGGCATAATAGCTTTGAATACACCGGCAAATCGCGTGCTGAATATTGCACTGTTAGTCAGAAATACGGGCATAACGTTAGTGTTTTTGCTTCGACGTCCGTCCAAAGTCACTACCAAAAATGTTAAGGACTGGATTACGGCGATAGGGGGTACGTTTATTACTTATCTGTATGTAATCAGTGGTACAAAGCTGATCAGTCTGCCCTTGTTACCGGCTGCATATGTTCTTATGGTCGTAATGGCATTTTTGAGCGTAGTTGCTATTATCAACCTTGGACGGTCTTTTGGTATTGTGCCGGCCAACCGAGGTATCAAAACAAAGGGTTTTTACGCAGTTGTTCGTCATCCAATATATACATTATACATGCTGCATGATATAGGGTGGAACTTCCACTGTTTTTCTGTTCATAACTGTTGTGTATTTGTTTTGTATTGCCTGATTACATATAGTCGCGCCAAGCGTGAGGAAAGTGTTCTAAGGCAGGACCCAGACTATCAGGAATATGCGTTAAAGACACGCTACATGTTCCTGCCGGGTATTATTTAGCAGCACTATTCAAAGGTATTTTGAGATATTGGAGTTATGAGGGGGCTTGAGCACAAGGCCGATAATACGCCTGATAAAGCTTGTAACGAATTTTTTGGGTGTTGTCCATTGAAGCAAGATTGAATGTGGGTGAAAGCGGGTACAAACACTACAATACAATTAGCTTAAACATTTGACGTAATTATGAACAAGAAAAGCGGCCTTGCGCTGAATCGCACAAGGCCGCCTGTTAACAATCAAATGAAGAACGTCGTGGCTTACATTCATTATGGCGGTGGTGGCGGCGGCGGTGGTGGCGGCGGTGGTGCCGTAGTTCCTGTACCTGTACCTGTACCTGTACCTGTTGTTGTACCGGGGTCGGGGCCGCACTCATTTACCAATAGTGAATCCGTTTTGCCACTGGGCTGGGTCATATCATAAACTCCGCACACGGGCGGCATGCCCTGCCGTTTGTCCGGTATTACCGTAGACCAATATGTATAGATGTTGTCCTCATCAACACCACAGAACGATTGTTTTTCGAAGTAGACGTGGTTATCCATAAACAATACGTTCTGTCCCTCCCTTTGGTGAGCACCGGCATTTCCTAATTGGGAGTATTTGATTCCTTCATTGTTCTTATTGTTGTTGTTCCACGCGAAGCCAACAGCATCAGTATACCAGTCTAAATGCGGGTTCCTGTCTGCCGCTACAGCCATGCCCGGTTCGCTTGATGCGGTGCTGAGGAAACGCTGGTTGTAAGGCATGTGGTATGAGTAGCTGCAATGTTGGTAGGGGCCAATATTATTCTGCCAATCGGAAGGTCCGAAATCCCAGGCATCCTCATCCTCAAAATTCGCTTGGTAATCAGAAGCTTTGAAGGCTTTCTTGGTTGGCTCACCCTTGCAGATAAATGACTTTGGTGTCACCTCTGCAAACTTTACCAAACCATAGAAGCTGGAAGAGATGGTTGCCTGGCCGGGATTGTTGAAAGCAGTTGTCCTGTCCGCAGCAGCCCAGCTCGGAATATGATCGGCCCACTTGGTCCCTACAAAACCTGCACGCGGAAAGTCGTTGTCGTAATCGTTTGCATAGATGAGCATCGCCCTGCCGATACCGGACAGGTTCGAGCCGCAGACCATTCGGAAGGCGATTTGCCTTACCCTGGCCAGGGCCGGCATCAAGATGCCCATCAGCAGAGCTATGATCGCGATCACGACCAACAACTCAACCAATGTAAAACCTTTTCTTTTTCTGTTCATTTTTGTCTCCTTTACTTTTTTCGAGATTCGCAAACGCCACCGTTCTTAGACACACTTTAGTTCCGTTTTGTAGTTCATTGATTTAATAATGGATAAATGCAGCTAAATACTGCCACATACGTACGTAAAAAATCTTTTTTTGCGAATCTCCTTACATTGTTTTCAGCCTAAAAACGGCTGGCTCAAGTCCTCGAAATTGCATTTTTCCAGTAAAGTCCATATATTGTGTGTTTCTACATTCAGAGCTAATTCCAGCGCAACATTAAAACCTATGCTGATAAAGAAAAACTTCTTGGCAGGCAGGTTAAGGATATGAAAAAGAAATCAAATTATGATAGCGTTTTAAGTTATAATAAGGTTTTTAAACCTACCTTTTACTATTCCGATAATAACATAAAGTAAATTCGGTGTCAAATAAAATTTCGGCAAATTTGCCAAAAATATTGAATTTTTGCGAAATTTGCTTAATATTGCTGTTTTTTGGGTTGGAATCGGGGGCATGATGTCTCAAAAAACCTTTGAAAAAACATATAGAAATTGCTCAAAGAGCAGAATCAGGGCCATATTCCGGCATTTTGGGGCAACTGGATGAATCTCGGGGTAAAAACCTGCTGTTACAAATCCAGGAATTGGATTTTGGGCATGGTTCAATCCTGGGTGGCAGCCTCAATCGCAGCTTGGGGATGGCAAAGCTCCAAGAGTGGTGCAACCATCCCCAAATCCTTCGGATTTGAGGCTGCCACACGCTATGGAGCCACAAATCAATGTTACCCGGAATCTGACTTATTTGAACCATGCCGGATTTTGCTACAATAGAGGACTGAGCGGCCGACTTCGTCAAAAAATCCCGCATATAGGCTGGCAGGAAGAATGTGTTAAATCTGCTAAGCTAAACGTATCCAAGTGAATCAGATATCTGCAATCAAGCCCAAAGAAGAGCTTTGCCCGGCCTGAGCCCACCTTCGGCGGGCCCAAGCTCCGGATTTTCCCGGGGAAATAGCCGCCTCAATCCTCAACTTCACGTTTACTTAGTATAAAACTTGTGTACGGTAACCGTGGTGTACTTATCACCGGGCTTTAGCACAACAGAGGGGAAGTCGGGTTTATTTGGTGAATCCGGGAAGTGTTGTGTCTCCAGGCAGAATCCATAGTGTTTGTTGTAGACCTTGGCGGATTTGCCGGTTATTGAGCCATCGAGGAAATTTCCTGTATAGAACTGAATACCCGGTTCGATTGTATGAATTTCCATAACCCGTCCGCTTGTTGGCTCATAAACTCTTGCACATAAGGCAAGAGTGCCTCCACCGCTATTTAGCACGTAGTTATGGTCGTATCCGCCCTCGACCTGGGCGATTCGAGAGCCAATTATCATTGGCTTTGTAAAATCCATTGGTGTATCTTTCACGCTTTTTATTTCACCCGTTGGTATAAGGCCTTCGTCTACGGGGGTGTACTTATCGGCGTTTAGCATAAGCTCATGGCCGAGGATATCTCCGTTGCCCTGCCCGGCCAGATTCCAATAGCTGTGATTCGTCAGATTTAATATAGTGGTCTTATCCGTCTCAGCCTCATAGTTAAACTTCAATTCATCGTCATTTGTCAAAGT
>JAOUFU010000432.1 GCA_029858035.1 Phycisphaerae bacterium | reverse complement strand
TGACGGAGCTTAGAGGGTTCTCATAGGGGTGTTCGAGGGTCCAAGCGGGGACGTCCATGCTCTGGAAATAGGCGATATTCAGATGGGAACTGAAGTTGAAGAAGGAAACGCTGCGATTGACGGTGGTGGAGATTCTTGTGGGAAAGGAAGCCTTGTAGCATGGAATTGCAGGGGTGAACTGGGGTACGAGCCTGGGATGGTTGAAACGGTGCTCTTTATCGGTTTGCAAATCGTGTTTGGGGGAAGTCATCCATAAGGGATTAAGATGCAAAATAACGTTCCTGTTCGAGATGCCGGGGGCGTAGTATCTCAGCAGGCCCTCCAAGGCGGCCGGGTGCGTACCGTCGGCGCCGAGATTGGCGAACCGAGGGCGGCCGGCAAGGTTGTTGAGATGATGCGACAGCGTATTATCGGCAGGCACGAAATGTCCCCATACGACGGAATCCCCCACTACGAGCGTATCATACTTTGAGCAGGCCCACCGGCAGTATCGCTCGTAGAGCCAGTAATCGCTGCTCAGGTCGTAGGGCAGGCGATAATCGGATGACGGCTCGAACTTCTCGACACGTTCCCAAAGCGCCGGTGCGAGGTAAAAAACGGCTGATAAGACGGCTGCGACAATGAGCCATTCCGACGGCGATAATCTCATGCAATTCGAACTAAAAGGGACCTGGTCATTATCCGAACCGCGAGAACCATCTCGAATTCCGGTTATGCCTTTTGTTTTCATTAGCTACAACCTCTTTGGCAATCGCTTAAAACTGTAAATAAATAAACGGCTGCTGACTCGAAGAAGCAAAAAGGGCCAGGTATAAAATCATAAGAATAATTACGCCTATACGCACGGCGCGCAGCTCAAGGAGCCACCTAAGTTTCGATTCATAAGCGAACTGATAGAGCCAGACGGCAAAAATTAAAGCCAAAGCCAACAACGGACAGCGAGGGTCTGCAAATCCGGAGGTGAATATTCCGGTAATAATTATCCATGCATCACCGATGCTTTCGGCACGGAAGAAAATCCATGCAAAGGTAACGAAAATAAATACAAATAACTGCTTGAGGATTCTCGGCACTTTTTCTTTGTAGAGCGAGGTTCTTTCCAACTCACGCGTGCAAAAGCGGCCGAGCGCATGCACCGCGCCCCAGATGATAAAGGTCCAGGCGGCACCGTGCCATAATCCTGAAATCACCATAGTCAGAAACATGTTTCTGTAGGTGTTGAACTTTCCCCTGCGGTTGCCTCCCAAGGGGATATAGACGTAGTCTTTGAACCAGGAGGAAAGACTGATGTGCCATCTCGACCAGAAGTCACCGAGGCTCGTTGCCAAATACGGATTATTGAAGTTCAACATCAGGCGGAAGCCCATCATCCGCGCTATGCCGCGTGCCATATCCGTATAGCCGCTGAAGTCGAAATAAATCTGCCAGCAAAACATGAAAGTGGCAAGAATCAATGCGGGCGACTGAAACCGGTCAGGAGTAGAATATATATTGTCGACGTAAAGAGCGAGGTAATCCGCCAGGGCGACTTTTTTGAACAGGCCGACAATGAAGATGGAAATGCCGGCAGAGACGTCCTGCATGGAGACTGTGGGTTTCTTATGCAACTGCGGCAGGAGGTTTTTGGCCCTTTCGATAGGTCCGGCCAGCAGCCGGGGGAAAAGCGAGACGAAAACGGCATACCTTATGAGGCTCCTTTCCCTTTCCATATTTCCGCGATAGTAATCGATGGTATAGCTCATTGACTGGAAGATATAGAACGATAAGCCGACGGGGAAAAGCAAGCCGGGTGCGGGGACGGAATACGGGACATTAAATGACGATAAGAGAGCGTTGAGGTTGTCGGTTATGAAACCGGCGTATTTGAAGAAGCCAAGCAGGCCGAGATTGTTTACTATGCTTACGGAAAGCCAAAGCTTCGAGCGGCCTCTCTTTTCCATAACTGAAACAACTGTGTAGTCGAGTATGGTCGAATATGCTATCAGAATCAGATAAAGAGGATTGAAACAAGCGTAGAAAAAATAGGAGACAGCTAAAAGCCAGTGCAGTCTAAACCTGGTGCCTTTCAGAGCCAGATAGATTGGATACACAATCAGAAAGAATAATACAAAGGCCCAGGTGTGAAATAACATTTATCGTGCCCTTCTATCTCATCAAGACCTGAATATGCGCTTCTACGGCATCAGCCAAACCCTGAAGATGATAACCTCCCTCAAGGAGAGAAACAAGCCGGCCCTGACAACACTTTTCGGCTATCTGCCTGACTATTTGGGTAAGTTTGGCAAATCCTTCTGTAGTGACCTTCATTCCTCCGAGCAGGTCATTTTCGTGGGCATCAAATCCTGCGGAGATGAGGACAAAATCCGGGGAAAAAGTAAAGGCGGCGGGCTCAAGTTTTTCTTTAAAGGCCCTGATGTAATCAGCATCAGTGGAGCCGGCGGGCAAGGGTACATTAATGTTGTAATTCAGACCCTTTCCGGCGCCCTTCTCCGCCACGCTACCTGTGCCCGGATAGAACGGATATTGATGCGTGCTGAAGTATAAGACATTAGGGTCATCATAAAACGCGGCCTGAGTGCCGTTGCCGTGGTGTACATCCCAATCGACAATGAGTATTTTTGACAAGCCGTACTGTTTTTGAATGTAGCGGGCGCCGATGGCAACATTGTTGAAGATGCAGAATCCCATTGCCGCATCTTCCACTGCGTGGTGGCCGGGGGGACGGACCGCACAAAAGGCATTGGCGATTTTCTTCTGCATAACCGCATCGATCGCGGAGAACACCCCCCCTACCGCCATTAACGCGGCATCATAGGATTTCGGCGATATCGGAGTGTCCAGGGAATCCAAATATCTTGTGCCTTTTTTGGAACTGTTTTGGGCCCGCTTTATATACTCAGGAGTGTGTATCATCTCAATCCATTCAACCGGAGCTGGGGACGGTGTAAGCTTTAACAATTTAGGGTATAATCCATTTTGCTTTAACCTGTCGACTATCGCGACCAACCTTTGCGGGGCCTCGGGATGGTCGGGGGTGGTTTTATGCTCAAGGTAAATCTCATCGTAGACAAATCCTGTTTTAGAGGGATTATGAGGTTTGTTTTCTTCCATAGTATTTTTCCCGTCAGGCTTGTTATTGGGTGTGTTCCTTACGCAGCGGAAGCCGATAGCATCACTGGCAAGACAGGTATCATCAATTGAAGGGTCGCTTGCACGTGAGGATGAGCGGAGGTTATCTTCGGCTGAGTTCCATGCGCCGCCTCTCAGGACCCTTTCCTTACCTTTGGCCGGCCCCTTTGGATTGTTCTGCGGGCTGTTTTTGTAATAATTCCCGGAATAAAAATCATTGCACCACTCAGCCACATTTCCATGCATGTCATAGAGTCCCCATAGATTCGGTTTTTTCCGCCCGACAGTATGCGTCCTTCGGGATGAATTACCGGCAAACCAACCATGCGCTTTGAGTTTACGGGCATCATTCCCAAAACTGTACTTTGTGGTCGTGCCCGCCCGACAGGCATATTCCCATTCCGCTTCCGTGGGCAGCCTGTATCCGTTTGCCTGAAAATTGCACTGCCAGGTTTCTTCATCGTAACAGGGCTGGAGTCCTTCGGCAAGTGAGCGCTCGTTGCAATATATCGCAGCATCCGTCCAGTTTATCTGCTCTAAAGGATTCTTCGGATTCTTGAAATGTGAGGGGTCGGAGATTTGATACTTTTTGAATTGTTCCTGGACCACTTCGAACCTATCCATCCAAAACGAATCAACCCATACCTTGTGTACGGGCGACTCGTCGGAAGCACTTTTGCCGCTTCCCATATCAAAGAAGCCTCCGGGAATTACGACCATTTCTATGCCGGTTTTTGTCTTTATAACCTGTGGCTCGCCGGTGTCATCATTTGCACGGCGGCAGCCAATAGGGATCGACAATATGAGCAAGGGACAAAAGATTATTACAGTCAGTTTAGTAAATCTGATGCCTATGCGCAATATTTCT
>JAOUFU010000431.1 GCA_029858035.1 Phycisphaerae bacterium | reverse complement strand
GCGATCGAATTGACGTATGCCGGTCTCTGGCCGTTCTCGAAGAATATGGGGCCTTGGTCGGTGTACTGTCGTGTAGGAATGTCGTAGGTTATCAAGTGGAGATTCTCAATGCCTTTCGATTCGCCCATGGCGGTCTCACTTTTGCCGGCCACTCTCTTGCCGCCAATGTAAACAGGCCCGCCTGTGAGGTAATGGAGCGTCCGGCCGTCGGGGCCAAGTGTGAATCCCAAATATCCGTAGCTGAACTGGTCGTACATTCCGCTTCGCTTTGAGGGCAGGGAAGTGATGCGATCGAGGACTTCTACACGCGGAGTTTGAGGTTCGAAACGGAAAAGATAGCCGGAATTTCCGTGTACACCATAGACCGCCCGTTCCGGCTCGTACCAGATTGTTTGTCTCCAGTTATACCCCATATGCCCGGCCGAGGTGGGGTCATAGAGTCCGAAGTAATCCTTCTTCATGTCCTCGCCCTCGACGACTTCGATAGAATCCGAATCATATTTGTAGCGAAGTATCGCGCCGTCGCCCGTAGTGAGGTAAACGGAGCCGTCTTGAGGATTGACGACAAGGGAGCGGCAGAGTGTGCGGTAGTTCTCGCCCTTGCCGTTTTCGCCTTGTCTTGACTTCGGCCCGAGGTTCTTAAGGTTCTTCCCGGCAAGGTCATAACGGATAAAATAACCCGTCGGCCAGGTCAGCCCGTACAGACGGCCGCGTCGAGTGTCCATCGTCATGGAGAGAATTCCCTCCCCGTTGGGTGCTTTAGCAAGGTCCTCGAATTTGCCCGTAGTCATGTCGTAGGCCAGGAAATGACCGCCCGGATAGGCTTTGTAGCCCGCCGGCGGTACACCTATCTTCTCCATACCATCCACGATGGTATAGTAGCCGACGTGCGTGGCGAAATATAGTTTCCCGTCACTTTCCACGAAATTCACGTGAGACTTGCCCTGGGCAATTGTTTTGAGCCCTTTTTCACAGCACGCTTCCGTGAGATCGCCCAGATGCCGGATTTTGTTGGTGGCCGGGTCGTAGCTGTACATCTGTGCGCCGATTTTGAATGATTCCGAGGAGAGCACATAGTATATCCTGCCGTCGCTGCCCGTGGACATGCCGTTATAGGTATCGTGTGCCAGTTCGAATCCGGAATTGTATGTGCGCGCAGTCAGTCGGTCGAACCTGCCGAGCGACCTGACGTAAGCGGCCGAGTCTGCGATGGCCTTCTTAGTTTGGGCCTCATCCCACGGGATGCCTTGGATTCCTTCTATCTCTATGGTGATTGGCCCGCGGTAATTGTGCTCTTCGAGTATCCGAAGAACACTCGCAATGTTGACCACTCCCTTGCCGAATGTGGGAAAGTTCCACGTTCTGTATTGGCCGTTGTGTTCCTTTAATTCGACTGTGGCCACATAATCAATGATTTTTTTTAGCTCGGTGGGAGCATCGGTATTCTCGTTGTAGTAAGTAATGTTGCCCGTGTCGAAATTGACTCGAACGTTAGGATGATTAATCTGTTTCATTGTTTCCAGATGTGTGTCTCCGTTGGTCCCCAGGTCCGGATGCGTCTCCAGGCAGATTGTCACCCCGTGCTTCCTGGCGATGTCACCCGCACGCCGCAGGCGCTCGTAGGCGACCTCTTTTGGAACGCCGGTATGCTTGGGCGAAAGAAACATGTACGTCACCCCCATCTTCTCACAGGTTTCCAACTGAACAGCCAGCTCGTTGACACTGGATGGCCTGGCCAGATCTGTGTTGCCGTGCAGAACCACTGCCGTCAGACCATGTCTGGCCAATTTCCTCTTGGTGGTTTCGACCTGGTCCGGTGAAGGAACATCAATGAATACATACTTGAATCCGATCGCCGGCAGATGGGCCCAGGCGGTGTCTTGGAATTGCCGATAGTTTGCCAGACGACAAGCCAGCGCATTGACTGGCTCGGCCCCCTGTGACGCCCCCGGAAAACAGGCTGAAACCAGCGGCACCATCGCCATTACCAAAGCAATACGGTGTTGAATTGAGCTTTTCTTCATTGTGGTCCTCTCTTTCTCTTGTTCAATCGGTTTTCTACCCTCACGTTGATTATTCGTTTTTGGCAGGATTTTCACCCTCAACCAAAATTCAGCGCTGTTAGTATAACATAATCAGCGGAAACCCTTAAGCCGATTTTAGGTGCCGGGAAGGTTCGGTTCGGTCTGTTCGATGGTTTTGGGTTCGGCGTTTTTTAGCTGCGTACTAATCACCTCTCCACTGGTTACGTCACTGTTCTTAGAAGCCACCATCGAATTAACCATATCGCACCACAAACTAACGTATGGTGCGCCCGTTTGCTTAAATCCGCCGGCAAAATCAAGCTCACTTACGAAAGTATTTTGAGATATCGGTGTTATACAGATCAATAGACTCAAAAAAAACCAGACCAGTAGCCCGGTCAGAAACCCGAAAAAGCCCGCGACAAAGGTATCAATTGTTTTTGTAAATGGGACGCTGAACTGACCTGTAAATAATGTAGAAGATATTGCGTACAAAATCAAAAAACCTCCTACACCCGGAATCATCATGCACAATGCACTATTATATGCTGACCCACGTGCGATGGGGACAATGTTTGCAATGACCGGCCCCAGGAAAACGCCCAAATAGACGGCAATAATGATATTGAACAGCAGAATCCAGGTCTCGTAGAAACCCTTTTTCACGGCCAGCCACACGAAAAGGCAGCCGAATAATATCCCTGTCCAAAATACCATAAGTTCTTATCCTATGACTCTTTTTAGCTCTTCGAGACTTGTTACCCCCGACAGTACCATTTTCAGGCCCTGTTTTCGCAGGTTGGATTTCCCCTGCTCGTCGCCTGCTTTTCTCAGCTCGGTTATCCACGAGTCGCTGCTGACAATACTCGCTCTTAATTCGTTATCGACGACAAGCAAATCGAAAATTGCCGTCCTTCCGCGGTAGCCTGTTCCGTGGCATAGTTCGCATCCTTCCGCTCGGAAGAGGTGCTTGTAGTCTATCTTTTTTCTGCGGAAATCGTCGATTTGACTTTGAGTAAGCTGCGCCGGTTTCTTGCAGTCGGTGCAAAGCTGGCGAAGCAATCGCTGAGAGATAACAAGGTCCAGGCCCGATGATAACAACACTTCTGTCACGCCCAAATCCAGCAGCCTAACCAATGCTGATTCTTTGCTGTAACTGTGTATTGTTGCGAAGACGAGATGGCCGGTTTGCGACGCTCGAAGCGCAATCTCTGCGGTTTCCTCGTCCCGTATTTCGCCCACGCTGATAACATCGGGGTCCTGTCTTAAGATACTGCGCAAAGATTTTGCAAAGGTGATGCCGGCCTTGGGATTAACTTCAATCTGGCTGGCGTGCGGCAGCACACATTCGATAGGGTCTTCCACCGTAATAACATTGCGTGTATAAAGGTCTATCTCGTTGAGCATTGCATACAGGCTTGTCGTCTTGCCGCTTCCGGTGGGCCCGCACATAAGTATCATACCCGATGGTTTGGTAATTTCGTCTTTGATAATCGACTTGTGTTTGTCCGACAATCCGATATTGTCGAGCGTATACATCCCGGCTTTCTGGCTGAGCACCCTCACCGACAGCTTTTCACCGTTCACCACGCCGGCGCTTGCGACTCTGAATGAGGCCGTTCCGTCCGCGGTTTGCGCTATAAAGGCGCCGTCCTGCGGCCTGCGTCTTTCAGAAATGTCCATATTGGAAACGGCCTTGATACTGTTTATTACCGCCTGGCATTTGCCGGATTCGAGCTGCTCTACTACTCTAAGTACACCATCTACACGGAACCTGACTGTGTAAGTCGAGTCGTTCTTCGGATCGATGAGAATGTCGCTGGCCTGCTCTTGCAGAGCGTCCCAGATAATATGCTCCGTAAAGTCAAGAATGTGGCGGTCCTCACGTTTGCTTTTACCGTGGCCATATATCTGTTTAAGCTCGGTTCCTGACGAGTCAAGCAGTTTTATCGTCGTTTCCTCTTGGGACTTGCTAAGACCCAAAGGGCTTCTGCTT
>JAOUFU010000037.1 GCA_029858035.1 Phycisphaerae bacterium | reverse complement strand
AGACAGTTTCAATGGCTTTGGCGGACCTAATTTTATCCGGATACCGGTCGGACATTGGATTGGCGCAGGACGAATGCACGACGGGGGGGTGCATACGGCACTTACATACGTCGATGTCACAAACGGAACAATGACTAAATTATTGAAACTGCCGAGCGGCAGAGATACGAGCTATCCGGGGCTGGTTTGGTATGAGGGGATGCTTTATGTCAGCTATTACTCGGGCCATGAGGGCAAAACCAGTATTTATCTGGCGAAGCTGAAGGTTGAAAATAACAGTGACGAAGGCTTCGGGGCTGAGGTCAATCCTACAGGAGACCCTATCGGAGGTGGCAAAGGATACGGTCGATTAGTCACGAAGAGTGATTATCTTGTTAAGACATTGGAAGAATTGCGAGCTGCTCTAAAAGAGGCCAGGGCCGGGCAGGTCGTTTATGTGAACGACAAGGCCGAGATAAATGTAACAGGCAATCAGAAAATTGTAATCCCCGGCGGGGTAACTGTAGCAAGCGGGCGTGGCTGTAGTGGCTCGAAGGGTGCATTATTATACAGCGATGAGCTTGCGACGTCGCCACTTTTTCTTGCCGGCGGAGAAAAAGTACGCGTCACCGGGCTGCGTTTGCGCGGGCCGGACCAGGAACGCAGGACCGAGCAGATGCAAAAGCTATATAAGGAAGGGCGTTATTACAGTATTCCCAACTCGGACGGGATAATCTCGGCATATCCCGGCTTGGAGGTGGACAATTGCGAACTTTGGGGGTGGAGTCACGCAGCGGTTTTTCTTAAGCGAGGGGCCTTGAAGGCACACATTCACCATAACTATATCCATCACAATCAGCGTTCCGGCCTAGGATATGGAGTATGTTTGGACCAAGCGGATGCTCTTATCGAGGCGAACCTTTTCGACTGGTGCCGTCACCATATTGCGGGTACGGGCAGGCCGGGCACCGGTTACGAGGCGCGATACAATCTTGTTCTTGAGAACGCCAACGGCCACAGTTTCGATATGCACGGGGGCAGGGACCGAAAGGATGGGACGGATATCGCCGGCGACTCGATTAAGATTCACCATAATACATTCAAAGCGACGGGTGTGCCGGCATTTGTGATTCGTGGCCGGCCTCAACAATCGGCTGATATACACCATAACTGGTTTCTGCATTCGGGCCCGGATATAGCTATTCGTCAAACCAATGCGACCGGTAATATGAACATTTATCAGAATCAATTCACTAAGGAGCGAATCCTGAAAGATTGAAGCTTGGCAGGGGATATTTGGCATCGAAAGTCTTGAAAGAGGTATCAATTCGGCGGTATAATGTGTCGAGAAATGTCGACAAATCACAGGTATTCGTGATAACTCGTTTATAATATGCGTTGAGAGTCTGAAAGGAGATTGAGATGAAAATTAGATGTTATGTTTCGATGTTGTTGTTATTGGCATTTTTGTCGGCGGGCTACAGCGGTGAACAACTTAGTGTTGTGGCGGACGGAGCGAAGGTAGAGAAACTTGCTGGCGACTTTCAGTTTACGGAAGGACCGGCGGCGGATGCCAAGGGCAATATATTTTTTACGGACATTCCCAATAATCGAATCCACAAGTGGTCGCTGGATGGGAAATTGTCGACGTTTCGCGAGAATTCCGGCGGGGCCAACGGTCTTTACTTTGACAAGAAAGGCAATCTGTTAACCTGCGAAGGAGGGGGACGACGGTTGGTTTCCATCGATCCGAAAGGTAATGTCACCGTGCTGGCCGACAAGTACCAGGATAAAAAATTCAACAGTCTCAACGACCTCTGGCCCGACCCGAAGGGCGGTATTTATTTTACCGACCCTCGCTATGGAAACAGGGAAGGAATGGAGCAGGACGGCGAACATGTATATTATCTGTCGCCGGACCGTAAAAGCATCGTCCGCGTAATTGATGACATGGTCAGGCCTAATGGGATAATAGGGACACGCAAAGGCAATCGGCTTTACGTGGCCGACCACGGCGGGAAAAAGACCTTTGTGTATACAATCAAAAAAGACGGGACGCTCTCGGACAAAAAGCTTTTTGCGCCTGAAGGTTCCGACGGTATGACAATTGACAATGAGGGCAATATTTACCTGACGACGAATGCCGTGGTTGTTTACAACAAAAAGGGCGAAAAAATCGAGACGATTAAGGTTCCCGAAGGGCCGGCCAATGTTACGTTTGGCGGAAAAGATAAAAAGACGCTCTTTATCACCGCGAGGACTTCATTATACTCGGTCCGGATGCGGGTCAAAGGCATATAGCTGCTAAGAACAAGGCCATGGTAATTCTGAGAGGGCAAGCTGATGAGCGAGGCAGAGGGACAAAACAAAGAGCGAGCTGGAGATGAGGATTTTACTCCAACTGCCAGCTTTGGGTCCGGGATGATGGGCATTGGTGAGCAGATTGGCCGTTATAAGCTGCTGAGAATCCTGGGTGAGGGTGGTTTCGGCATAGTCTATCTGGCTGAACAGCAAAGGCCGATGAAACGCCAGGTTGCGCTGAAGATAATCAAGCCGGGCATGGATTCTGCGCAGGTCATCAGGCGTTTCGAAGCCGAACGCCAGGCTCTGGCCCTTTTAGATCACCCTAATGTCGCCCATGTTTATGATGCCGGCACGACGCAGTTTGGCCGGCCGTACTTCGTGATGGAATACGTAAAGGGCGTACCCATTACAGAACACTGCGACCGCAGGAAGCTCACCATCGAGGAGCGTCTGAAGCTGTTTGTGAAGGTGTGCGAAGCCATCCAGCATGCCCACCAAAAGGGAATCATCCACCGTGACATTAAGCCTTCGAACATACAGGTATGTATCCAGGGCGAGCAGGTTGTTCCCAAGGTCATTGATTTTGGGGTCGCCAAGGCCCTTACTCAGTCATTAACGGAGCGGACGCTGGTCACCGAGCAGGGCCAGATGATAGGCACGCCGGAGTACATAAGCCCTGAGCAGGCGGAGATGACGAACCAGGACATCGACACCCGCTCGGACATATATTCACTGGGTGTGCTCTTATATGAGCTGTTAACAGGGACACTTCCATTCGAGTCCCACACCTTGAGGGAGGGTAGTCTTGAACACATGCGCGAGGTCATTCGCGAAGCCGAACCCAAGACTCCGAGTACTCGGGTCGGCAACCTTGGTGCGGAGCAGTCGACAAAACTGGCCAAGTGCTGCCGAACGGATGTCAAGACCATTCGACGCGAACTGCGTGGTGATCTGGACTGGATAACACTCAAAGCGATGGAGAAGGACCAGATGCGCCGTTATCAAACGGCGCACGCCCTGGCGGAGGACATCGAACGGCATCTGAATCACGAGCCTGTATTGGCCGGGCCTCCCAGCATGATATACCGTATGAAGAAATTGCTGCGTAAGTACCGGACGCAGGTTGTTGCCTTCGTGGCGGCTGTGGTCTTACTTGCAGCTCTGGCAACCGTTTCCATTATGTACCTTCAGGGGCTCAGCCACACCAAGAAGATGAAGGCTATCGAAGAGAAAGACATCCTGTCAAACGCCATGGAGTGGCGTTCCAAGGGGCAGTTCCAGGAGGCTCTGACCGAGGTCGAAAGTATCCTCAACAGCGATTACGTTGGCCCTCAAGCTCGTCTGCTACATGCCCGACTCATACTGGAGTTGCAGGGTCCGGCTGATGCTGTGAAAGAACTCGAGAAGTTGGTCAACGAACGAGAGGATATCGCCTGCCAGGCCCATTTTCTTCTTGCCAGGATCTATCTGGAAAGCGCTCCTGGTGACCCTGAAACAACAGAAAAATATCAGCAGAAGGCAAAAGAACATCAGGAAAAGGGCGAAAAGCTGTTTTCCGAGTCCGCCGAGGCGTATTTCAACCGTTCCATGATGGCCGGCACTGTGAATAAAACCCTTGAATGGTTAAACAAAGCCTTAGAGTTTAATCCGGGCCATTATGATTCTCTCGAAGCTCGAACCCTGGCGTATTATGCCCTGAAGGAATACGACCGGATGGAGATCGATGCATCCGTGATGATTGGGAATAGGCCGGATGATTCACAGGGGTATGCACTTCGGGCAATCGCTCGGCGGGAAAAGGCGATAAGAGAGGATGAAAAAGGACTATTAGATCAGGCCATTAATGACCACAATAAGGCAATCAGAATTTCGCCCAAAGAGGCCGGACTTTATGATGAGCGCCGGCAAACCTGCATGCGAATGGGCAATTACGAACAGGTTATCTCGGATGCCCAAGCGTGTGTCCAGCTTAAGCCGGATGAGAAAGCATATCACTTCAATGTCTTTTGTGCTCTGGTTGCTTTGGGCCGGTATGATGAAGCGAAGGCCGAATATGAGAGAATCATCAAGTCCGGCCTCATGGATAAAGATCGTTTTTATGCATCGGCTGCGAAATATGTCTCGGACACCCTGGATGCCGGCCTCATATGGCATCCGTCGGGAAGCCGACCGAAAGGCGCCGCTTTTTTGGCCATGCACGAATCGACTGAAATCTACCAACAATTGGCCAAAAAGGCCAGGCGTGTAGTGCCTAATGGTTTTCGCCCCACCTGGTCCCCAGATGGAACCGAGTTGGCCTACAGTAGTGGAGCGATCGGCTTTAGCGGCATCGAAATTCTTAACTTGGCATCAAGCAAGACCCGCCTGTTGACGGTTCCCGGTTTTGATCCGGCCTGGTCTCCTGACGGGCGCTCCATTGCCTTCACTCGCTCTCGAAAGCCACTGTTACTTGCGGATGTTGCAGCCAAACATGAGACTGAATGGGTGCCTCATGAGCAGCAGGATGTCTGGCTTATCAAGGCCGATGGCTCAGAGGATCCGAGATTTCTGGCCCATGGAATGTACCCTTCATGGAGCAGTGACCCCAGCCGCGTTTATTACCAATCGCCCAAGGATTGGAAACTCTACTCGATTTCCGTCGCAGGAGGTGCGGTGCCTGTGCCGATCGTCAAGTGTCGAGGCATTTTTCCCGTAGTATCACCGGATGGAAGACACGTCGCCTGTGCAGGTTCAGATAATCGCCTTGAAATCCTGGATCTGACGACCGGGTCAGTCGTTGCAGAGAAGGCGCCTATGCCGTCGGCGTTTAGCTATGTGGGTTGGTCCCCAAACGGCCAAGAACTGAGCGTGGCAGGAGATGGCAATTCCGGTTTTTGGATCTACGAACTCGACCCAACCATGCAAATAACAAAGGCCTCAAAGGTCCTAAAGGGGTCATTTGCATGGAGTAGTTGGTCCTGTCCTGGCATGGTACGGCTGGCCATCGACAGGACGCACTACGGGAGCGGGTATCGCGATATCTGGGTGGCCGACCTCGATCCCAACCTGTCCGCTGCCGAGGCACTTGGACCAGGCCAAACCCTGGAGCAGCACTATCAGGAAATAATCGAGCTCTATACCCGGAGAATCGAGTCCGACCCCAAAGATATAGAAAACTACTTTGCCCGCGCCGGAGTCTACATTAAACTTGGAGACAAGAAGAAGGCTCTTGAGGACCTGTATAGATATGCCAAGTTTACGAAGGACCCATCTAGAACAGCGGCTGCATACAGCGAACTGGTGTTTAGCGTAGCCGAGGCTGACCCAAATACGGCCGCGGAACTATACAGCAAGGCTCACGAAATGCAGCCGGAAAATTGGTTATATCTCTGTGGCCTTAGCCGAGCACATTACTTGGTAGGCCGGTTGGAGGAGGCAATCACCGAATTAACCGAATCAACCAAACTGCCCGGCGGCGAAAACAGTATCAATTACTTCTCTTTGTCAATGGCTCACTGGCAATTGGGCGAAAAGGAGGAGGCGACAAAGTGGTACAGCAAGGCAATCGAACAGATGCAAGACAGCAGCATTGATGCCCCTCTCCGACCTTTACTCGACTATCTGCACTCAGAAGCTTCGAGACTATTGGGTATCGAGATAAAAGATCAAGAAATTCTAACACAAAAGAAGGCTGAAAATGAGTAGCTCACGACCGTTTTTGTCTTAAATGAGGTGTGATATGAAAACTAATCAATCCATTGTGCGAGTGGCCCTGATTTCTACGTCGTTGGCATTCATAGTTATGTCCGAAGCGAAGAAGAAATAAAAGCCGTTTGTAACATTAACGGGCCCGGCATTACAAAAGACTAAAAAAAGATAGATTTCGTCAGAAGATTGCGGAATGCTCGGAATGGGGAAGATGATAACCGGAAAGGAAGTGGTAATGGCAGGTGACAGGAATCGTTTGAATCGACGTGATATTCTCAAGGGATTCGGTATAGGAGCGCTCGGTCTGGCGTTCGGCGGCAAATCTTTTGGACCCGTCATTGCTGAGGCGGCCCCGGGAAGTCCGCATGTCAGAAAGGACCAGCTTTTCAGGACTGAAACACAGCCGGCAAAGGTGAGCCTGGTCAAAGGTAACGAGAGGCGCCAGATTACATATCAGGCACTGAAGAATATTGAAAATGAGGTTCTTGGCTCCATTGGCGGCAAAAAGAAAATTTTAATTAAGCCCAATTTTGTTGTTACTTCCCACCAGCTTGCTGCCACACATGTTGACGCCATACGAGGAATACTGGACTTTCTAAAGCCCAACTACAAAGGTGAGATTATTGTTGGAGAATCGACTACTTCCAAAGAAGGAACGTTTGACGGATATAAGAACTATGGATATCTGCCGTTAGAGAAAGAATACAAAGTTAAATTAGTCGACCTAAATCGCCAGAGCTGGCAGTATCGGTATGTCTTCGGTAAGGGGCACCGTCCAACCCCCATCAGGATTATTTCGACCTTTTTGGACCCGGACGTGTACATTATCTCGGCTGCAAAAATGAAAACCCACGACAGGGTCCTGACAACCCTGTCACTTAAAAACGTTCTGCTGGGAGCACCATTAAATGATTACAAAAAGAACGATAAATGGCTGACCCATTCCGCGTACAACTTCTCGCGCGAGGCGGTGCTGCATTACAACATGTTCCATCTGGCACAGGAGATATATCCGGACTTAGGTGTCATCGACGGCTTTGAGGCTATGGAGGGCAACGGGCCGACAAGCGGAACACCGGTGGATGCAAGGATTACTCTGGCCAGCAGGGACCCGCTGGCCATGGACATTCTGGCGACAAAGATAATGGGATTCGACCCGGGCAAGATAATGTATTTGACGGCGATGGCCGAGGCCGGAATGGGCCAGGGAGACCTGGACAAGATAAAAGTGCTCGGAACGCCGCTCCAGCAATGCCAATATCATTTCAAAGCGCACGAACGGATGGTCGAACCATACATAGGTTAGATAACAACATTGGATTAAATGTACATTGTCAACAGGTTACTCACTATAGAAGATAATCTTCTATCAACTGTCGGTTGGGGGAGCAGTCATACTATGAGATGGTATCGGACAATTCTGCAAAGAGGAGCACATAACAGGTTGCCGCAGAGGCATTTAATGGATATAATGACGATAAGGATCCTAACTGAACTTGTCTAAGCAATAGGAGGTGTGTTCATGAAAAAAAGTATATCTTTGCACGCAAACCTTGTCTTGCTTGTGCTTATTTCGTCTTTTCCAGCGCAAGGATCTGAGCAAAAGCCCCAGGGACAAAAGGCCAGGGAAATAGTAAGTGCCTCCGATGTCAGAGGAGGGCTCATTGTCCATCTCGGATGTGGAGATGGCAGATTTACATCTGAATTGAGAGTAAACGACAGCTATATTGTCCATGGACTGGACACGGACGCCACAAACGTAAAAAAAACGCGAGAATATATCAAGTCGCTTGGCATCTATGGTAAAGTAACGGCGGACATTTTTGACGGGAAATATCTTCCGTACGCGGACAATCTTGTAAATCTTTTGGTAGCCTCGAATGGTAAATTCCAGGTGTCAAATGAAGAAGTAATGAGGGTGCTGGTACCGCGTGGAGTGGCCATCATCAACGGAAAGAAGACAATAAAGCCATGGCCGGAAGACATCGACGAATGGACACACTTCCTGCACGGGCCCAACAACAACGCCGTTGCCGAAGATACACGAATTGAACCGCCCCGATACACACAATGGGTATCCGGTCCGCGCTGGGGTCGAAGCCATGATCATCTGTACAGTTTAAGCGCTGCGGTTTCGGCTTCCGGCCGGATTTTTTATATCATGGATGAAGGCCCTACCGCTTCGGTGAAGGCCCCATCGGTCTGGATGCTGGTTGCAAGGGACGCGTTCAACGGTGTTCTGCTGTGGAAGAAAAAAATAGCGCCCTGGGAGGACCAGTTACGGCCCTTCCGCAGCGGACCGGCGGAACTGCCAAGGCGCCTCGTAGCCGTGGGCGAAAAGGTATACGTTACGCTCGGCTACGGCAAGCCTGTGACTGCCCTGGACGCGGCCACGGGAGAGGTGCTGCGCACATACGAAGAAACAGAAAACACGCATGAAATAATTGTTCATGGGGACAATCTCTACCTGGTAATTAGCGCACCCCTGAATGAAGACAGCCCCACCACCGGCAAAGTCCTCAGACATTTCCCTGTTTGGCGGGATTCGTACCTGGAATACGTCACGCAGTATATGCCCAAGCATATTTGTGCGGTCAATGCAGAATCGGGTAAGCTCGTGTGGAAAAAGGAGGACAGCGAGGTTGCGAATATCCTTCCGCTTACGCTGGCGGTAAAAGATGGAAAACTGTTCTTTCAAAACGAGGACAATTTAGTTGCGCTCAAAGCTGCTTCCGGAAAGGTTGTGTGGCGCGCCAAGAGGCCCGCTGTCCGTCACCGCTATGCCTGGCTGACCCCGACGCTGGTCGTAGAGGACGGTATTGTTTTGTCTGCGGACCGCTCCCCACAGAGTCCCGTAGATACCGGAGGCCAGGACAAGACTCAATTTGAATGGCGTGTCTCGGCGAACCATATCCTGACCGGCGGAGACATAATGGCTTTCTCCGCGAAGACGGGAAAACAGCTTTGGACAGCTCCCTGTCATGAAGGCTTCAATTCCCCGGTTGATCTGTTTGTTGCCAATGGCAAGGTATGGAGCGGCATACTGGCATGGGGAAAGCAGCCTGGTATCACGAAGGTATATGACCTCCATACCGGTAAGGTCGTTGCTACACGTTCGCCTGATCAGAAAACCTATACTCTCGGATTTGGTCACACACGCTGCTATCGCCACAAGGCCACTACGAAGTATGTGATCCATGGGCGGGCGGGTGTGGAGTTCGTAGATATGAACGCCGACCGCGTCATCGCCAATCACTGGGTTCGAGGTGCGTGCCAGTACGGCATACTACCCTGTAACGGATTAGTGTACGCACCGACGCACCCTTGTGCATGTTACGTCACAGCGATGCTGAGTGGCTTCAATGCGCTCGCTGGAGGCAGGCACCCGGCACCGGATGCCAAATCTCAGATGTCAAATAGATTGGAAAAAGGGCCCGCCTATTCAGAGGTTATTCGTTTGAGCCAGGGTCATGACGCTCAAGGAAGTCAAAAGTCAGAGGTCGGCAATAAAGAATGGGCTACTTACCGAGGCGATAATGCGCGGAGTGGTGCCGCTGGCTTCTCGCTCTCACCCAGGTTGCGCCCCAGGTGGGAAAAGGCCCTGCCGGGTCCCTTGACAGCGGTTGTAGCTGCAGAAGGCAGGCTCTTCGTGGCGCAGCGAGATGCCCATACGGTGCATGCATTGAAAGCAGACGATGGAACACGGCTCTGGAGCTACACAGTGGCCGGTCGAGTAGATTCGCCGCCTACTATTGAGGGGGGCCTGGTGTACTTCGGCTCGGCTGACGGATGGATGTACTGCCTGCGTGCCGAGGACGGCAAATTGGCGTGGCGCTTCCGCGTGGCCCCGGAATCACGACAGGTTGTATCGTATGGTCAACTGGAATCCGTGTGGCCTGTTCATGGCAATGTGTTAGTGTGCAAATGGCCCAAAGACAGTGACCGTTTAGTGGCATACGCAGCGGCCGGTAGGTCATCTTACGTAGATGGTGGTGTATACCTTTATGGCGTGGATGCAGTTACAGGTGAACTTGTCACCGAGCGGAGGATTTCCCATCGTGACCCGAAAACCGGCCAGGAACCACAGAACATGATTCGCGGCACGAATATGCCGGGAGCAATACCCGATGTCCTGGCCACGGACGGAACGTCACTGTTCATGAGGCATCAGCGTTTCAACTTCGACGGTCAGACCCTCGAACCTAATATAGATCACCTCTACAGTTCCGCCGGTTTCCTCGACGACACATGGTGGCATCGTACTTACCTGCAAATCGGACGGGACATGAGCTCTGGGTACGGTGGTTGGGGACGAGCGGGCAACATCCACATCTCTGGTCGGGCCCTTGTGAGAAATGAGGACCGTGCTTTCGGCTTCGGCAGAAAGGACTATACGATAACCGGCAGCCACCTTGGATTGCAGTCGGAATATCATCTTTTTGGTGCGGATATAGAAGCAGTCAAATCCACGGAAGAACCAAGGAAAAGGAGGAAAAGCCAGATTAAGTACCTCTGGTCGGAAGCGATTCCCTTCTACCCGCGTGCTATGCTTTTGGCTGGCGATACGCTCTTTGTAGCCGGGCCCAGTGAAATCCTCGACTTTACTTCGCGAAATCCCAAAGGGCAGACTTGGTTGTGGGCTGTCTCAACGGAGGATGGCGCCAGGCAGGCCGAATATAAGTTGAAGGCATCGCCCGTATACGATAGCTTCGCTGCTTATTGGGACAGCTTGTATTTCACGACCGTCGACGGTCGCATTGTGTGTTATCAGTCAGAGAAATAATGGTAGCGATACAAGTTGACACAATTTATTATAAATAGAAGAATTGGTGAAAATTCTAAAAGGCCGGGCCGAAGCCGGCCCGGCCCGTTTGTGCCCTCCATTAAAGGAGGACTGCCATTTCACTTTTTCATAGTTTGGCGGGATTGTAGCCTTCGGGAACCTGGAGGCTGAACAGGTCTTCATCGAATGGTTCGTTCCAGGTAAACTCGGAGAACTCGATCCAATCCTTACTTTTTCCCTCGACATGAAATGATGCCTCGAGCAGAATTTTGGCCGGGAGGCTGCTCGCCCGGTCAACCCAGACGGTCATCCTCTGTCCCTCTTCTCCTGAGAGCTCAGCCTTGATGCCCATGATGTCTACGTGCCTGAGAAGATAAACGTCGATTTTTCGGCCGTTCTGCAACTCCTCGCCAATCCGCTCCGCGTCCTCGGGCTTGATGCTGCGGAATTGCTCAACGAGATTGGTCCTGGTAAATTCCGCTACGGTCCTATCGTCCAGTTGCCTTTTCTTGAAGGTTTTGCGGAAATGGTCGAGATCCATGGCTTCTTTGGCCGTGAAATCTCCAATCATGCTTTGAAAGGCCGTGAGATTCCTGCGCTTCATTTCTTCTCGTAGTTTCTCCAGGCCCTGCTGGTCTCCTTCTGCTCCGACCATGTCCATCCGAATCTTTTCACCCTGTATATACATCTTGCAAATAAACGCCGGTTGAATGCCAAGCTGCTGTTTGAGCAGGAAACTAATCGACTCGGCGTTTACGACGTTCTCGATGACCTTTGCGAAAGCCGTGGTAGAGCCACTAATCTGGCTGATAACGATAAGCGCTGCAACAATTATCACTGCTGCAGCGGCGAGTTTTGTTATTGGATTTTTCATAATAATTCTCCATATTGAAAGCACTTTAGTTAGTGCTGTTGGTGAGTGACGGTTTAAGGCTTCTATTACTTTGTCCTGACGAATTGCCATATCTGCATCCAACTTGTCGCTTAACTGCAGGAGTAAACGGTTTTCGTTTTTAAGTGCCTGAACGTATTGACTGCAATCGGCACAGCTATCTATGTGTTCTGCCAGAGTGTCACTTTCTTCTTTGCCCAAAATTCCGAGTACATAGTCCGCGATTTTTTCCTGCATTTTGTCACAAGGCCTGCTCATTTTGAATCTCCCTGCTTAGCTAACAGGTTGTGTAATTCCGTGATAGCGGTCCGAAGTTTGAGATACACAGTTGATTTGGACATTTCCAGTCTCTCTGCCACTTTTTTGACACTCTGGCCGTCAAAGTAGTACATTACAAGCGGGGCCCTGGTTTCCTGTGGTAGTTGCTCTATAGCGAGCTGCAGGTTGTCGTATTGATTTACGCTCCGGTTTGCATCTATAATTCTTTCGGCCACGATTTTTTTGGCGTACTTTTTTCTGCGGATGAAATTGATACACAGGCTTTTGGCAATACGTGCAGTCCAGGGGCCAAATTTTGAGCCATCTCGTAACATTCCTATTTTGATATAACCTTTCAGCATAGTGTCCTGAGCCATATCTTCGGCATCGTGAACATTTCCAAGGATGCCCAAACATGTCAAAAAAACGCGCTTGTAATGCTTTCTGACAAGAAGCTTATAAGCGCTCTTGTCTTCTGCAAGGCAACTAACGACTAAATCTTTATCTGAACGATCGTTCAACAGATGCTCCTAAATCAGGTACCGTTATAAAGACAAACAGGAAGCACCAAATTTACAAAAATTTGTCTCTTTTCGAGAATTTTAGCGGATTTTGTGTGAAAGCACATAAAAAAGGCCGAGCCAAGAGGCCCGGCCTGATTATGTTCACCATCTTATAGAGCTGTTTTAATAACTACTTTTCGAATTCTTTCCACTGTTCTGCGGTGAGGTCCTCGGCAGTCAAATCTCCGAAAATCACACGGTAGTGGTCGTCCGAAACCTTCCACTGCAACAATACCTTATCAGCATCATCCGGGCCGACCGACTCACCGTAATACACAGGTTCTTTTTTGTCTGCCACTAATGTCATATAGAAAAAGCCGATTGACTGAAGCGGCCGCATTATTTCCATCGTTTTTTTCATGAGTGCGTTGCGGAATTCTTCGTTCGTCATCTCGGTCGTGCCGCCCATATCTTCCATCAGTTTCTTTAGAAACGTTGACTCGGTCTTCTTCATGACTGCGTTGCGGAGTTCTTCGTTCGTCATCTCTGTCGTGTCGCCCATCTCTTCCTTCAGTTTCTTCAACTCTTCCATCAGGATGTTGTTTAAGGCGGCAATCTCCTGGGCAAGATCCATCATATTCAGCTTTTTTGGATATTTCCCGGTCATCTCAGCAAACAGTCTTAGGCCTTCAACGGCATCGGCTTCAGTCATACCCGGCATCATCACACCATCGGTCGAGAAGGGCTTGAAATCTTCCGGTATGTTCGGCTCAAAATCAATTGCCTGTACCGGGACATTCCACCGAAAATCGTAAGTGGTGCCGGTCACCTGCATTTGCTCGCCGGAGTTGATGTCCATCTCCATAAGCACAGGCAGCCGGGTCTCAACGTCCACCCACAGTGTAAGCTCAATGCTTGTTGCATCACTTCCAAGTGCACCTTTGAAATCAGGGTCTGTCGTCCGGAAACCTTGAACCTCTACGCCGTCAATCACGGTCCTATCCAGCTCGGTGTACTCGCATTTCATAATTTGCCTTATCATTTCACTTGGGTCATTGTTTTGCTGCTTCATTCTGGTGAACAATTCATCACCAAATGGCATTCGTATGTATTGCTTCGTTTCCGGCATAATTGTAATTGCCATCTTTTTCTCCGGGAGAAGATAAACCTGCAGGGACGTTGTCTTGCCGGTATTGGGGTCGGTGTTTTCCCAATACCATTTCACGCCATAATCGTCTGAGTGGGTAGCGAGAATTTTAGATTCCTGCGCAAACGGCATTAGTTTTCCTGTCATTTTCATTTCCATCGTGTACATATAAGCACGGGCCTGCTCAATTTTTTCAAGGACTTGCGCCAAAGCGATCCCCGACTTTTTTCCACCGATGAAGGGCAGACTGGCAAGCACCGCTATTATTATCACCGCCGCGGCGGCGAGTTTTGTAATTGGATGTTTCATAATTATTCTCCGAATATTCGGCTCCGTTAGAGCCGATTTCTGTCTTTCGTGCTCATCTACTGCCTGCAAAAAGCTGCCAAGAGCCTTGTTGTATGCATCGGGACTGGCTTTATAGCGGCTCTTCTTAATTAATCTTTCGATTTTTTCTGCAGGTTTCATTCTTGAACCTCACTGTTTAAAATCAATTTCAATCCATCCAATCCAGCTCGATATCGAGTATGGGCCGTTTTAATTGACACGTTCTGCAGCCTTGCTATTGTCTTGAATTTCATCTGCCCATGCAGATGAAGAACAATCGCCTCTCTTTGCTCATACGGAATTTTACTCATAGCAAAACCTAATTTTTGAAGTTCTTCGCTTTGTATAACCAACCGAACCGGCCCATCATTACCTGGTATGACTTGTTCGGCGTTATTAACCGCAATGGTTTGCCGTTGCCTTGTCCGCAGATAGTCTCGTGCCCTATTAGCCACACAAGTTTTCAAATAACCGGCCAGACTGCTTCTTAGCTCAAGCCTATCCACGACTTTCAGGAACGAGACAAAAACATCATGCACAACATCTTCAGCAGCGGCTTTGTCATCCAAAAGGTTAGCTGCTAATGTTCGCAAATCACTCTCGTACATTTCATAGATTCGTCGGAAAGCAGCCCGGCAGCCATTCTTGCATCTGAATATGAGCAGTCTGTCTTGAATCATATATGCTTCGTTTATTTGATATCAGAACAATCGATTGTCTATTAGTAGGACAACACAGCAGTACATTTTTTACCCGAAAATTTACTTTTTTGTCAAAATTAAACTCAAAGAGTTGAAAAACATGCTATTTCTCCAAAAACCAACAAAAAAGGCCGGGCATAAAACCCGGCCTGTTTGCATTCGCAAGCATATGTAACCGTTTAAAAACTATCTTTCAAACTCTTTCCACTGATCGGCGGTGAGGTCTTCGGCGGTCAAGTCTCCGAAAATCACACGGTAGTGGTCGTCCGAGTCCTTCCATTTCAACAGTACCTTATCGGCGTCATCCGGGCCGACCGACTCGCCGTAATACACAGGTTCTTTTTTGTCTCCCACCAGCGTCCTGTAGAAGAAGCCAATCGATTGAAGCGTCATTATTCTCTCCATCATAGGTGGCTGCAAGGTGATACCACGTGTCGGCCTGTAATTCAGAGAAGCTGGCAGCATACCAGGTATCTGCGACCCGCAGGGCCGCCGCTCCGCGGAAATCTGCAGCAGAGTGGTTCCTGCTAATCTGGAAATTATTTTCCCGGTGAACAGGGCCACCTGACCCTTTAAATTTCCCTGAAAATTCATAAAAAAAGACCGGAATATTTTCATAAACCGGTCTTGCAAGGGTGAATTTCTAAGATTTAAGGAGTTACTGGTTCCTCCTGAACCGGTTGCGGTTCGATTTTAATCAGGTCTTCATATTCCATCTCAACGATACTCAGGTCGCCAAAGATGACTTTGTATTTGCCGCTATCCGCTTTCCATCGCATCAGAACCGCATCCGTATCCTCCGGTGTAACCTGAGCACCATAGTATGCCGGGTCTTTCTTATCCTGAACCAGTGTCATATAGAACGTTCCCAAAGACTGGATGGGCACCACAAAATCCTGTATGACGAATTCCTGCAGCTTGACTTGGTCAAGGCCGACAGTTTCCATCTTTCGCTTTATCTTTTCAAGGAGTTTTTTACCCAATTCAGTGTTCGGGTCGCCCACATTTGTTAACGATTTCATCAGAGACATCAGGTCAATTTTTTCCGGATACCTGCCGAAGAATTCCTTGTAAGCTTCAAGTCCCTTGATGGCGGCCTGGTCATTCATTTCGAGCATTTTTATGCTGTTTGGGTCTATAGCTGTGGCCGTTCCAGCTTTTCCCATTTCTTTGTAATCATCCGGAATCACGTATTCAAAAACGTTTGCATCAACGGAAATATCCCACCGGAATTGATCCATGACAATATGGCTTTCCTCTTCGCCATGCGTTGTGTTCAGCTCGTATTTTACCGGCAGCCAGGTATCAACATCGACCCAGAGGGTCGTGGTGCTTTCGCCCGCTTCATCACTGATATGGTATTTCTCAGTTATACTGATATGGTATTGATCAGTTATTAGGAATCCCTGTACCGTGATTCCATCAATTTCAGAACATCCCAACTCCGTGTACTGTTGTGTCATCAATTCCTTGATTATTTCACGCAGGTCGCTCATCCCTTTCATCCGTTCAAACGGTTCGCCCGTATTATCCGTATTATCCCTAATTTTCATCAACTGGTACATTTTTGAGTCCGGTGATATCACCATCATTGTTTTTTCATTCGGAATTACATATATCTGCTGATGCACCGTCATATTCGGGTCTGTCATGTGCACGGCGCTTTCCATCTTCACTCCATACTGGTTGGAAATGATGAACGTTACTTCCATTTCCGTTTGAACTTTATTGTTGGTCATCGTTGCATTCATCCTGTACATAAAGGCCTGTGCTTGTTGTACCTTGGCGTAGACATCGGCCAAAGCGATCCCTGTACTTTTTCCGCCAAGGAATGGCAGACTGGCAAGCACTGCTATTATTATCACAGCAGCGGCCAGTTTAGTTATTCTACTTTTCATGATAGTGCTCCATATAAAGTCCAGGCGAATGGTCGGCCTGGGAGTTGGTTGTTTCTTTACTTCGTTTGCCACAGCCGCAAGAAGCGATTCTTTGGCTGATTCAACCACCTGCTCATCAGCCGAAAGTTCTCTCATGGAGTCAGCGCATTCGAGTACTGCCTGGAGTTTTTTCAGCTCACTTCTGCATTCCTGGCAGTCGGAAAGGTGTTTTTTTACCTCGGATGATTGCTGCTCGGACAATTCCCGCAAAGCATAATCGGTCAGCAGTTCCTTTATTTGTTCATGTGTATTCATAATTCACCTGTTCTTTTAAGCTAAATAATCGCTAAGTTCACGGGCCAGTCGCTTCAGTGCGCGATGCAGATGGACCCTCACCGTTTCCCGGGAACATTCCAGGATTTCTGCGATCTTTCCATATTTCAAACCTTCGATTCTCGCCAGGACAAACACGTCCGCCTGTT
>JAOUFU010000430.1 GCA_029858035.1 Phycisphaerae bacterium | reverse complement strand
TTGTGGGTTTTGCAGATTTGGGGAAAGGAGGTTTTCCTGAGGAAAGCTGGAAAATAGATGCCATGTAAACAAATCTTTTCCTATTTTAGTGAGGGCTGAAAAGGGATGCAGGGAAAATCCATTGAGCAGCTTTGCGTGAGATACCCGATTTTTGTCAAATCTGCTATCCGATGTGATTGCTTCGTGAGCCAGGTAGGCGCAATAAGTTGAAAAACCTTCGCGAAACCATCGAGTATAATTTAATATTTTGCGATTGATGAAACCAAATTCCTTCCTTATGTAGTCATGTTCAATCGCGGTGCCTTCTTTGCGAAAAAGAAGTGAACCCTCAATGATTTCATGTATAAATGCAAAGGGGAAAATCGTGTTGTAAGAAATGATCGATTCACAGGAATCGTCGTCGGTTTGTGCAAATAGTATTACCCCAAGAACATTATCAGGTGTCCAGATTATTTCAGATCCATCCTGGGGTGTCGAGTCACTCCTAAGCAGATACAAGGTACGATTAGCGGTAGAAGTCCGGAAGCCTGTTGATTTCAGGATGCGGGAAAAAGATTTATAAGTCAGGTTTGCTATACAATCGGCCTGGTTTTGCAATCCAGCCTCATATAATACGTGAATATTTCCTGCCTTCATTGTCCCGGCGAACTGAGCATCCTTCAAGAGCCTGTTCTCATTGGCTCGGGCAATAATGCTTTTATGCACCCTAATCACCTTTCCGTTAGCAGGCAATTTTTCGCCGTTACCGCATCCAACAGTTAGAACAGGACATAATATTAGTAAAAGCGTTAATTTTTCCCGCAGCATTAAAAAAGTTCCCACCTAAAAATATCGGCTATATTACAAGTACCATAAGTTATCATTTTACCGGTTAAGAGGTAAATGATAAAGTATACTTATGATAGCTAATGCCTTTGCGGCAAGTACTTCAACTCTATAGTTTTGCCCCGCAGAATTTACAGTATTCGGCGTCCCTGTCATGACCTTCGGCGCTGCAGTCCGGACATGCCTGAGTGGTGGTTTTGGCCGAGTAAGCCTGAGATAATTCTACGGTTACAATCCCCGTTGGAACTGCTATTAT
Source organism: Phycisphaerae bacterium (assembly GCA_029858035.1). Lineage (GTDB taxonomy): Bacteria > Planctomycetota > Phycisphaerae > Sedimentisphaerales > Anaerobacaceae > CS2-K091. The sequence goes on along the minus strand of JAOUFU010000430.1, from coordinate 2,946 downwards.
CGAGTATCCCAGAATCATCACTATGGCCGCCAGGAATTGTCCCGGGCCCGTGGTTGGTGATATGTCACCATAGCCGACCGTGGTAAGGGTCACAACAGCCCAATAGACGCTGCGCGGTATGCTTGTAAAGCCATTTTCCCTGCCCTCGAGGACATACATCACTGAGCCTATGATTACGACCAAAGTCATAACTACAAAAAGAAATACAAGAATCTTTCGGCGACTTGCGTACAATGCCTTCTTTAACAGAGCGGCCTCCTTTGTGTGGTGACCAAGCTTGAGCACCCGAAAAACGCGCAGTACCCTCAGAATTCTGACTACCGACAGAGAGCGGCTGCCGGGGAAAATTATACCCGTGTAAGTGGGAAGTATCGCCAACAGGTCAACGATGCCGAAGAAACTTACTGCGTATCGCGTCGGCCTTCCGACACAGAGCAGTCGCAGGATGTACTCTACTGTGAAAAGAATTGTGAAGAACCATTCAGCGGCATACAGGAATTGGCCGCATCTTTCTCTGACAGAGGTAACACTGTCAAGCATGACCGTTAAGACGCTTAGCGAAATACATATTATCAAGACGATGTCAAACCATTTTCCTGCCGGCGTCTCCGCTTCAAAAATTATCTCAAACAGGATTTTGCGCCACCCGCGGTCACCTTTGTCCCTGGCAATTGGATCCATATTTTAACCTTCCATATAATCTACAATTTGTAATCGTTATAATATATGGTTCTTCGAAGCACAGGATTCACGAACTTATGCGCGTCAGTACCTTATTATTTCAACCCTGGTATCATCCGGCTATATAAGTATTGCTCAACAGAATACTAACAATTTCCGGCAGGGGCAAGGCAATAGAAAGTAGAATCCTTTCAGGCCGGTAAGTTTGGCTGAAAACACCGCAATCCGGTCACGCTTTTACTGCTCGGGCTGGATGGTTTTATAAACAGTTTTGGCTTATTCAACGTTCCAAAGGGTTGTAAAAGCGTTGGGAATAGTGTATTTTGATTGCTGCCAAGCTTAAAACTTCGGTTTGATGGCGTTTTTGGACGACGTTTAGCAGTTATAAATACGGGCAGGGTGCAAAGCAGGAGTTAATCCATGAAACGACGGGAATTTATCAGGAAAACGGCGGTTGGATTTGCGGCGCTGGCCGGGGTGCGGCCAAGTAATGCTAATGCCAAAGGGGCCAAGTATCGGGTCGCGGTAATCGGCAGGACGGGGAAGGGGAACTATGGTCACGGGCTGGACGTGGTGTGGAACGACGTAGAGCAGGTGGAGGTGGTGGCTGTGTCGGATGAAGATACTAAAGGCCGAGCCGCGGCAGCCAAACGGCTGAAAGTGACGAAGGCCTATTCCGACTACCGCGAGATGTTAGAGAAAGAGCGTCCACAAATCGTAAGCGTGGCACCACGGTGGCTGGACTGTCACCGTGATATGGTTTTAGCCTGCGCGGAGCATGGCTGCCACGTATTTCTTGAGAAGCCGATGTGCCAGAGTCTGGAACAGGCCGACGAGATGATAGCAGCGCTTGAGAAGCGGAATTTGAAACTGGCGATTGCGCACCAGACGAGGTACAGCCCTGCGCTGGAACACGTGCGGAAAATCATGGCGGAGGGCACACTTGGGGACATCCTTGAATTGCGAGGGCTGGGTAAAGAGGACCGTCGCGGCGGCGGTGAGGACCTTATGGTGTTAGGTACGCACGTTATGGACCTGATGCGATTTTTTGCCGGTGATGTGCAGTGGTGTTTTGCGCGGGTGAGAGAGGGAGGCAAGCCGGTGACTCGGAAAGAGGTACGTGAGGGTGCGGAGGGTATTGGTTTGCTTGCCGGTGATGAAATACACGCGATGTATCATTTTAGCGGAACGACGACGGGCTGTTTTTCGACCCAGCGAGCCAGAGACGGTGTTGCGAAGCGGTATGGTTTGCAGGTTTACGGGAGCAAGGGGATCCTTACGATGACGATGGGGGCCCTGCCGGAGGTTTGGTTTGTGGAGGATCCTTCGTGGCAGCCGGGACGGAGCAAGGCACAGTGGGCGCAGATATCCAGTGGTGGTGTTGGGAAGCCGGAGGGTCTTAGTGAGAGTAACCATAGTTTTGGTAATCGTCTGATTGCGCTTGATTTGATACGGGCCATCGAGACGGACACGCAACCTAAGGGCAGCGCGTATGACGGGCGGGCGGCTTTGGAGATGATATTGGGGGTATATGAATCACACCGGCTCAAGGGGCCGGTTGGACTGCCGTTGAAGAATCGCAAGCATCCGCTGAGTTTGCTTTGAGCAGGTTTTGCGGGTTGCAGAAAAAGCAAAAATGTGTATAATATGTGATGACTTGACGATGGCTGTTCATGTCTATGTAGTGAGAGAGGGAACGAGCCAACGGCCGTTTGAGTTTATTTATCTTCGGTGTGAAATTTGTATTTTAAAAAACAGGTACTTATGGAGAACTCACCGGGCGCTGCAGGTTTGCAATTCCGGCTCGTGATGAAAGGTAACTTGATGACGAAAGTAAAGGCATTACTGTTATTAACTGTTCTGTTGTTAGTCAGCGGCTGGTCTTTTGCCGGTGATTGGCCACATTGGCGGGGGCCTTTTTTGAACGGCTCTTCGGACGAGAAGAACCTGCCGAGTTCGTGGAGCCAGACGGAAAACGTTGTTTGGGTGAGCGGGCTGCCTGGGCCGAGCGGTGCTACGGCGGTGATTAGCAAGGGGAGAGTTTTCGTGAGCTCGACGAAGAAGGACGGTGATGAGCTTCTGGCTTTGTGTTTTGATGCCAAGAGCGGCAAAGAACTTTGGCGAAAGAAGCTTGGAGCATCGAGCCGGAATGTGCCGCGGAACAATATGGCAACGCCTTCACCGGTGACAGACGGAGAGCGGGTGTATTTCATGTACGGCTCGGGTGAATTGGCGGGGCTGGACTACGACGGGAATGTTCTTTGG
>JAOUFU010000036.1 GCA_029858035.1 Phycisphaerae bacterium | reverse complement strand
TCCTGAACCAACTCAGGATTAACGCCTTTGAGCAGCTCAGTGGCTGTTACTGCATCCAGGCTCATCAACAGTATCGCGGCTTTCTGTTTACCCGTTAATGCCACTTACTCACCCCCCCTTTTCTTCAAGCCAATTGGAAAACAACTGCTTGACCTGGACAGGATTACTCTGCAAGGCACTGGCTATCTGTTTACGCAACACTAACGGCTCAGATTTCCCGGCTTCCGCCGGTAGAAGGCCCACAGGTCCCTCAGCACCGGCCAACTGCCCTGTCGGGGCCATCTCAGCTTTTTTATTTGCACCTCTGAATATCCGAAGAACAAGCAGTGCGCAAATTGCCATAATCCCTAAAGATGCATGGCGGACAATCCCCATAATACGAGGCCAACTGGACGGCTCTTCATCAATCATCGATGCAACATCCGGGCGATGAAACCTGACATTCACGACTTTAAGCGCATCCGTCTTTTTAAGACCAAGCGCGTTTCTAATAATCTCCTCAACCTCAGTCAATTCCATAATCAATGCGCTGCTGCCGGTGGATCCTGCTTCATTTGCATCCGCTGCTGATAAGTCAACAAAAGCAGCCACCGAAAGAGATTTTATCTGGCCCGGCAGAATAAGCTCCTGCTTTACAGTTTTGCCAACCTCGTATTCGGTAACAATTGTTTCGTCCTTCTTTATTCCGCCCTGTGCGGCCGGCTGACCGGCAGTTGATACAGCACCGGGTTCTGTTTCAGAACCGGTTGTAATCTCTTCTTTTGAAGCTACCTTTGCGGTTGGGTCGTAAGTTTCCGTCGCTATATTGACGCTGTTCATATCAATAACGGCACTGACCCTGATAGTTGCCCGGCCGGGTCCTAAAACAGTGGTGAGCATCTCTTCGACCTTATCCGCCAAATTCTGCTCCACTCTCTCCCTATACTCCTGGACAGTACCCGCGCCGCCGGCCAGTGTATTATCCGATTGAGTCGAAAGAAGGCGTCCCTGACTGTCTATAACAGTGACATTGTCGGAGGTCAGTCCCTCAACACTGCCGGAAACCAAATTTGTAATTGCCGCTATGTTCAAGGCGCTTACTCTATAGCCCGGCTTTAATCGAAGAACGACTGAAGCAGTAGTGTTGCCGGCCTCAGAAGTAAAAAGTGTTTGCTCGGGCGATACTATATGTACCCGTGCGTGCACCACCCCATCTATCATTTGAATACTCTTGGCAAGCTCTTCCTGCAGTGCCCGCTTGAGATTAACGCTTTGAACGAAAGGACTGACGCCGATTTTTTCATTATCAAATATTTTGTAACCCCCCTGCTCACCTGAAGCAAGTCCCTCCCTTGCCATATCCAAACGGAGCTGATAGACCTTTTCTTTCGGGACGTAGATACTTGTCCCGCCGTTCCGCAATTCGTAAACAATACTCTTCTCACTGATTTTCTCGGTAATCTTCGACGCTTCCTCCGGGGACAGTTGCTGATACAGCATTCTCAAGTCCGGCCGGCGGGCCCAGTTAGTCAGCAGCACACCAATACCAATAAAGGCCAGAAAAATCGCAATCAACAAAGCCCGCTGAACAAGGCCTACCTTTTGCCACACTGCGTTTAACTTCTGGAAAAAGTTCATAAAATCCCTTTTAACTGTTCAAGCACTACAAAAAGTCCGCAGGAACATCTAATTCAAGAATCCACAAAATATTTTGGCCGATTTTACTCAGTCCGCCTCGTGCGAATCCTCTACAACGGCATATTCATAGTTTGCTTGTAGGCCTCGATTAATTTATTTCTAACGCCCACAAGCAGCTTGAAACTCATGTCAGCTTTGGCCGCTGCTGAGACCACCGAGATAATGTCCTCGTTTTTGCCGGACAATAAATCCTTTATGGACATATCTGAAGACTGTTGAATCTCATCAACGTTGGAGATGAATTTCCCGACGGCCTTGGCGGTATTATCGAAGTCTAATTTCCTGGCGGCCGCATTGTCCGCCTTTGGCATCAGCGAGTTGGCTTCCCAAACGTTCTTCATCGCGTTTGCAGCCCCACTTACATTGCCATTTAAATTAATCATTGCTTACTCCCCGGCTTATTTAAGTAATTCCAGCGTAGTTTCCACCATTTGCTGATAGCGTTTCAGAATCGCTGCGTTAGCCTGATACGCCCGCGTTGCAACAGTCAAATTCATCATCTCTATAGGCACATTAACATTGGGCATTAAAACATAACCCTTTTCATCTGCATTAGGATTACCTGGGTCGAAAATCCTGTAAAAATCGCTCATATCCGGAAAAATCTTGTCCAAACTAACGCCCCCGATCTCATCGTCCTCTGCTTTAAATGCTGCATCAAGCCTACGATAAGGCATACCGTTGCCGACGTCGGTTGTACGAGCATTGGCAACGTTCGATGAAATCACTTCTATCTGTTTGCTCTGGGCACGCAAGCCTGAAGTAGCTATATCTATAGGGCTGAAGGTATTGTTAACTTCCATCTGCTCTTTCCTTTTTCGCTCCTTAACGGTTGTTGTCCGGTCTGCGAAACCTCAACAACCAACAATTGGCAACTATTTAATGTCCATTGCCAATTCCATTTGATTGTACTTCTTATTGAGCAGCCGAATATACGCCTTGTAGCGTAGAGTATTCTTGACCATTTGGCCCACTTCACTTTCCAAACTAACATCATTGCCGTTTGAGTTTACCGGCGTCTTTTGAGGCTGATGAATCTGCGGCTCAAGCTCACTAAGATCAACCGGTCCGGATGAATTCAGAGCCTTGGCAAGTAACTCCTCGAACTTGACGTCGATTCTGCGGTATCCCGAAGTTTCAAGATTGGCAATATTATTGGCGATCGCCTTTTGACGAAGGCTTTCAGCCCTAATGCCGGCCTCGAGAAAATCAAATATACTGTTAGTTTTGGACATCTTTGTTTTCTGAAATAGCTGTACAAACCTTGTTTGTCCAAAAACATCTGCAATAATCGTGCCAGGTACTTATAGATAGCTACTTTCAATCAGTTAATGGGCTTTTCTTCCCAAAAAACCGCCTAAAACTCAAATAATCGCCCTTCTACACCCTCACATAGACGTCAGGTTTCTATACACTGACGTGCGTTTTTTAACAGGCCCAGATGCGCCCGCCTCAGCGTCCTTTTCCTTGCGTATCATTTGGACCGGAAATTCTTTCCTTTCATAAGGAATATTTCTCCGCAAACACAGCTAATAACCAGGCGACTCCAGCAATCGCAATCTTTTCAATTTCCATAAGTCTTTTAATATCAAGTAGATACCATCTAAAAAATGCTTTTTAACAACTCCTGGCACGCCGCTTGCTAAAAAATATGTTGGTTATTATATAGGCTTACTGTATGAATACTAACTTGTTGGCAATCAGCAATATTTTCGCGAGCACAGGCAGTGCCGGTCCAGCCGCTTTGAAGTCCACAGCAGTCAAACAAAGCAGGCAATTTTCCCCATCTACACTTGATAATAGACCTCTCACTGATTCTCGCGGAACAGAAACGGCTGAAAATACCTTTATTAATCCCCACAACACGCCCAACAATGGAACGCTGTCGGAATTTGGCGCTATTCCTGGTATAAAGGTGTCTCAAAAAGGCGAGAATAGCAAAAACGCAACAAAGCAAATCCAAATCCCGGACCACGCCATCCAGCCCAGCGTAGTCCAACTCTGGTTAGCTCAATACTCGCTAAATTTAGAGCACGGCAAACAAGGAATAGCCAAAAAAGTGGAACCGAAGGCCGGATATGAACTTGCCCAATCGCTGAAAAACCTAAGACAGGACATAGCTTTTTCCCACACCGAAAACACAACAAAAACACAAATAGGCGAAACTGTTCCAATCATCAACCAAAAACAAATCGGGCTCACAACCGCATTACCTATAACCTCTAAGAATTCGCCTAATGAAGCTGAATATGCGAACAGAATACAGATATCAAATACGAAATTGCCTGCTGCAGGAGGCGTTACTGATCAACAAAGCGGCAACGATTTGATCCTGAAAGCTCTTGTTGATGCTAATAGTAAAATAACCACTGTAAGTGAAAAACCGGCAGTTGTGCCCACATTGAACGCTTTAGGCAGTCAAAAAACACACCCATTGTCTGTTGAAGCCCTTGTTGACGCCGACAGCAGAATAACCAATGCCAGTAACAAACCGGCTATTATCCCGGTCGTTCCCGGCGGCCCAAAAGTACCCGAACCGAACTCCAGCTTACCATCGGTCTATAACAAAGCTTCTGGTAGTCAGCCCCTACCTGTCAGAATTGAATCAGATAAATCCTTCTTAATCGCCGAGAATGCAGTTGAGAACAAAGACTCTGCCAGCCAGCCAAGCCATCCAGGAACAAAGCAACTCTCAGAACCGTTGGCCGATGATTTCATAGGGAAAAACGACAATTTCACAGGCAAATCTGTTTCCCAAAAGCTGCACAATCCGCAACTACAGGCATCTACCGGCCAAATACAAGACCGCGGCAGCTCAGCCTCCAACAATAACTCCGATTCAGGTTTCGAGCAGATACTCTCAGGTAACAACACCGCAACATACATTAAAGAGCAATCATCGCCCTTTCCCGATACTGTAACGACCGATAATCTGCCGGGGCAGGCTTCGCCCAGTGATGTTTCTGCGAGCATCACCAAACAGATTATGGAATCTATTTACAGTCCTTCATCACAACAATCAGAAACTCAACAAATTACGATCCGCCTCAATCCACCGGAGCTGGGGAAGGTTTTTATAAAATTCGAGGAGCAGGAAAACCAAATCACCGGCTTACTGGAAGTCAGCAAGGCACAAACCAGATATGAGGTTGAGCAGACACTTCCTCACATAATCCAAAACCTTGCGGATTGCGGTATTCAGGTAAAGCGTTTGGAAGTGGCGCTCACAGACCAAGGCGAGCAGCAGCCTTACAGAGACGAATCGCTACAGGACGGCATATTCCAACAGCATCACGAATTTTCTCAAGAGAGCAATCCCGATAGTCCCGGTACCATCGGAACTAACGAACCTGTTTTAAGCAGGAACAATGACCATTATCAGGATAGTCTTGAAACAGATATTCACATCACAGAAAACTCTATAAACATACTGATTTAGGCCAACCTGGGCTCATTAGGCGCAGGTCTACGGTCAAAGGGTGTGGAAAGGTTACACAGGAACAATCACCAATGATACTTTCTATGCCCCCATTTGTGACGGGCCGTCTCAATGGACTTAAGAAAAGCCTCTTTGAACCTGGTCATTGAGAATTGCTCTATAGCTCTCTTTTGGGCCTCCTTGCCCATCATCGTCGCCATAATCTTATCTTCGAGCAGCATATTGGCATATTTTCGCAATTCAGCGGGATTGTCACTGAGGAAGCCGCTTACGCCGTGTTCGATGGGCGAAGTGGGGTGCCGATTGCTCAGGATGGGCAGACCCGCAGCCATTGCCTCCAGGCTGGCCATATTGTATCCATCTTCAAGCTCGGGATTGGCAGTATGAATGTAGAAGCGATGAGACTGCAATATCCTCTTCAGATGGTCCCAACTATCAGCAGCTCTTACACCTCGCATATTGGGATTATGCCCAACAAGACGTACGGGAATCCCATCAAATGCCTTTGTATAAAAGTCCCATAACAAAATCGACTTTCGGCTCTCAATAAAATTGCACACTCGAAGGCCACAACTTGTCTGGCCGGAATAGGGTAGATAATCATCGGCATTAACCGCACAAGGCACAATGTCCTTAGTAAAGCCCCACGATTTGCCTTTTAGCATGGATATAGCTACCGCATGGCCGCCAATCAGCTTCAGGTATTTATTCAGCATCTCTTTCATATTTTGCGGAGTAACATCAGACTTTTCTTCCTGCGCCCTGCCCTCAATCGTTGAGTGAATGACTAAAAGCCGCGGCTCGTGCCTGTGTTTAATATCAAGCAGGTCGGTTATGTTGTGGGTTATGATGCAGTAGTAACGGGTTTTTGACTGCTGTGCCTGGGGCAAAGTAATCAACCTGGAATTGGGCGGTATCGGCCGCATCCGCTCATCCCAAGTTTGGAGATATTGGCCTTTAAGTCCTATAATTATATCGAGCTTACATCCCAATACTCCAAGCTGATGTACCCATGACTCATGGCAATTAAATACAAGCAGCGTCCTGTTGTCAGTTTGTGCTTCTTTATTCTGCATATACGGTCAGGACTATATCTCAATTCGGTCCGGAATCTTCCCCATCTTCGCCGATACTCAATTTCCAACAGCATAAACCACGCGTCCCCGCTACTTTTGCCTTCTTTTACAGCAGATAAGGGGACACCATCGCCTTGAACTATACTTGCTTAGAATAATCTGAGCAAGAATTATTCTTCTGTTATTAAAATCCTCAGAAAAAGAAGTATTTATGGTCGTAAAAACATAAATTTGTAAATTTCCAAAGCAAAACCAGCAGATTTTCGTAATTTTTTGGGAGTTTTTGGGATTTTTCGCAGCTACCCTGCATTACCAGTGGCGATTTCATTGGGATTACCGGTCTTACTATTTTGCAGTTAAATTCTGTTAATAAATCCCTAAAGTCCCCCTTATCTTCACCGATAATGGTCTTTGGAAGAGAGCCTTACGACGTGCTTGTTGCATGTTTGAATAAGTAAAGGGGGCTTGATAAGTCCAATAGAATGTTTGTTATACTTTATTTAAGGAGTCAAGAATATGTTAGCAATTAAGAACAACCTTATGGCAACAAGTGCTGCCCGGCAGCTGGGGATTAACTACGATTCCCTTGCCAGGTCGGTCGAGAGGTTGTCGTCAGGTTTGCGCATCAACAGCGCAAAGGACGACGCAGCCGGCTTGGCTGTTCGTGAGTTGATGCGTGCCGACATCGCTGTACTGTCCCAGGGTTCCCGTAACGCCCAGGACGGCATCAGTCTGCTGCAAACAATGGAAGGTGCTATGCAGACAATCGACGATGCACTTGTGCGTATGAAGCAGCTGGCTCAGCAGGCTGTTACGGGTACGTATTCATCCGCGCAGCGGGTCATTATGAACAGCGAGTTTGCCGAGATGGCCGAGGAAATCGAGCGTATAGCAACCACGACCAGATTCAATGATACAACATATATGGACAATACGGACACGGTAACCATTCAGGTCGGCGATTCTGACAACATTATCACCATCGATGGCGTTGATATGACACAGGCCGGCCTTGGTATCGAGACAGGCACCGGCTTATTGTCAGCTGCGACCAACCAGACCGGTTATGCTACTACTACGGAGGATGTGCTCACTGTTGCCGCTAATCCCTTGGTAATCGACATAGACTTCACTGACGCTGACGGCACGGATCAGGAGACGATACAGGTCACCTTCGCTGTTGGCAACTATAGCCTTCAGGATATAGCGGATGCAATCAACCTGGTTTCCAACAACCCGACGCAACAGTACGATGAAAACGGCCGTTTTCTCGGCTACTCCGCTGCTTCGATTGTGGAAGCCGGTGGAGACAACTACAAACTGGAAATCATCGCTCGTGATACTAACATAGATGGCATGACTATCACGGAAGCCGGTGCTGGTAATGCCACGATAACCGGCATATTCGGTACAGTCGCGACAGCGGCATACGACTTTATGACTGATGTTGATCCTGACACATTCCAGGAATGGGATGAGGCTACCAGTGCGTGGGTTGTTGACACAGACGGTTTCGCAAATGTGGGCGTTAACATCCTTACTACTGATGCTGCAAATACGGCGATGGACGCTATAACGGCTGCTATCATAACAAAGGATACAGCCCGTGCGGCTTTCGGTTACAAGATGAACCGTCTGGAATACACCGTAGCGGTTACCAATATTCAGACTGAGAACATGATGGCAGCCGAGTCTCGTATTTCCGATGTTGACGTGGCCACCGAAATGGCGGCAATGACCAGATACCAGGTGCTGGCACAGGCTGGTGTCTCTATGTTGGCCCAGGCCAACTTAATGCCGCAGATGGCGTTGCAACTACTTAGATAACAGTATCAACATTCGAATATTGAAATGGCGGAGGGATGACCGCGGCACAAAGCTGCAGTCATCCCTCTATAAGTCAAATTGATTAGTGGAAAGCAATGCCATCAGGTTTCTCAACGAGGTAATTGTCCAGCCTGGGGAAAAAAGAAGCCGCTTGAAAAGGATTACCAGGGCGCAAAGCTTTCAAGCATATAACGGATTAATGCGATGAAGAAAGTATCTGTATATCAAGAAGCGGCAGTTACCACACAAAGCAAAGGTCGGCTCATTGTCCTGCTTTACGACGGCGCCATCAAGTTTATGAAGTTGGCAATTAACGAGTTGGAAGCGGGAAACTTCGAAGCAAAGGGCCAATACATAGCCAGGGCACAGGACATAATCAACGAGCTCTGTGCAGTTCTGGATACCGATGCCGGTGGCGAAATAGCTGCTAACCTTAGAAAGCTCTACTGTTTTATGAATAGTCGTTTAACTGAGGCCAACACAAAGTGTGACCCCCAGAAGATTGAGGAAATAATCGCTTTGATGGAAGAACTAAATAAAAGCTGGAAAGCAATCGCCGGCTAATCCCGACACCAAAACGGCGTGGACCGCCGCCCTTTTGGTGCCGAACTCAAAAAGGGGCTCAAATGCTCAAAGCAAAAGACATTATGACGAAACGTGTCATCAGCGTTAAGACGAACACCCCGATATATGACGCCCTGAAGCTTATAGCATCATACGGCATCTCAGGTCTGCCCGTGGTCGAAGATGATATGACCTTGGTGGGGATTGTTTCCGAAAAAGATGTACTAAGTTTGTTCTACAACAACGATGATGATGAAACAACAGTTGAAGATTTTATGACACAACCTCCGATTTTCTTCGATGAGGACGAAAGTATACTGGATGTCTGTGACTTTTTGAGAAAGAACATTTTCAGAAGAGTTCCGATCACGTCGGAAGGAAAATTGGTTGGCATTATCAGCATAAGAGATGTTATCGAATGCATTCTTCAATTAAGGAATGAAAGAGTCGCCGCCGGCTGAAGGCCCGGATATCGCGATTTTTTGCGAAATGGCAAGTCTGGCACTCAGCTAAGAACACGTTGCGGTGTTCGTGATAGAGGCGTCGATTTTCAACGGTTAACGAACCGTGAATATAAAATAAAGAATCTCTCGGAGAGGTAAAGTGCAGATAACCTCCAGCGCCTGCAGCCGCGTCTTGTAATACGAGTCGCGGCTGTTTGGGTATAGCAGGTCATCAAATTTAACTGATCAGGCCTATCCGGCCTTAGCGGCCTCTGAGCCGTTTGAAAGCATCCTCACCGCCGTTTATCAGATGAATCAAAGGCTGCGGCCTGTCAACACCTTCGACGAACGCAGGGCGGCCCGCCCAGGGTGTGACGCTGCACACGCCCGTCAAATCCATCCAGTGCTGCAGTCGGGCAACGGGCAATCCGGAGGTCATGTGGAAGTGATTGGCCGGCGGATACTGCTTATACTCAACCATACTTGCGTATTTCGGTACTACAAACGTATGCGGCCAGGTGGGCGTTGTCAGCTCGCACATCGCATGGGCAAGCTCTTTCGGCACATCAGTTGTGTGGGCCTGGTCCCAAATAAGAGAGAACAACCCGGAGACGCTGCTGTAAGCGCATCGGGCCGCGATACCTTCAATGCCGGCCGGCGTCATAAACGTAACCGAATTGCCGCCGCCGGGGAAGTACCCTTCATCGGCCAGAGGCATTCCGACGCCGTCCATAATCTTTTTGACGGATGCCCCGGGTTCAGCCGCCCAGTCGAAAGCGGCACTGCCGGAATTATCACCATCGACAAGGCCCTTGTTGTACCAGTCCGCTTTCTTATCCAGTTTTTTAATGCCTATTTTCCTGGCGAGCTGCTTGATTTCCCATGCTTCCCATACCTTTCTAAAGTCCATGAACAAAGGCGGGTTTCCGCCGGAAAGATAGGTCATAAACAGCATTGTCAAAAGTCCCTGTACGTCGGCTTCGGTGGCATACGGCAGGGGGGCCTTTCGGCCGTTATGGTCAAATGTGCTGTTAAAGAACGATTCCATCGCGTCGGCAACAGGCAAGGGAATACCACGCAGGTCGCTGCCCCATTCCAACTGGCTCATAAAGCCGCCCCCGATTGCGTTTAAGTCCGCCATCAGGTCGCGAACAATTAAATACATGCCTAAACTCATATTGAATCGTTCGCTGTCAGCTTCATTGTGGAGTTCCAGACGTTTGCCAACAGATTTGTTAATCCAGCCTCGCAGGTCCTTTAGCTCTTTTTCGCTATAAGCTTTTTTGTTGAGCATATCGGCCAAGAGCTTCATATCCAAACGGGTGATTTCAAGGCCGAAGGTATTTCTCGTCGGCAGCACATGTGCCAAAGCCGTTTCCATTCCCATCGAGTCATGACCTAAAATCACGACCCTTCGGCCCCGCAGGGCCACGGCCGTTACCGCAGCATAGCACCAATCGATAAGGTTTTTGGCCGTCTGGTCGGTCATCTTCGGATCCGTTCCTGTATCAGGCCAGGTGCCGACATTCAATGCAACCATTCGTCCGTATTGGCTAATCGCACCATTGAGGGCGTGGGCATAAACAACGCCGGGCTTGGGACCGCTATTGCCGCAGGTAATGTTTATGGGTGTACTGGCTGGGAACTGCTGCAGCAGCGAGATAGCAGTAAGCTGTGGAAACGCCCATGTATCCGGCACGCATACCAAAATATCCACGCCGGCCTTGCGAAACTGCTGGGCGACAATATCGGCTTGCGCTTCACCATCTATCAACACAGTAGAGTAAACCACGGGAACGGGTGTTTTATCAGGCATAACCACGGAGCCGCTTATACAGTCAGCGGCCATCTTTGCGATGTTTTGACAGCGTGTTCGACTGGCCTTATCAATTCGCGGGTCGCTAGTGGCAAAAACACCAATAACAGGAACTTTTGGAGTGGCTTTCCTTATAACCGGCAAACGCGATGCTTCAATTTTCTTTGCCATTTCGGATACTCCTTCATATGATCTTTAAAATTTATGATTCAAGACTAAATGTGGATGTATCTTCAAGGAGCTTTCTTACATAGTCCAGGAACTCTGCTGCGTAAGCACCGTTTGTAACTTTGTGGTCTATCGAAAGGACCATACTCATCAGCTTGCGAATCATGATATTGCCGCTCTCGGGCACACAGGTTTCTCTAATCTGGCCGATGCCGAGGATGCTGCACTGGCCGGGCACCACTATCGGGATAAAGGACTCTATTTCAAAGGCACCGAGATTGCTTACTGTGATACAGCCGCCCTCCAAATCCGTCGGAGCCAGTTTGTTGCTGCGGGCCTTTTCAATCAGGGCCTTGCTGTCGCGCGCAATCTGCCTGACATCTTTTTTGTTCACGTCCTTGACAATCGGTGCAACCAGGCCGCCCGGCACGGAGATGGCCAGTCCAACACCGATGCTGTCTGCCAATTGAATGGTTTCTCCTGCCACCTGGCCTGTCATAATCGGGAATTTTTCCAGACCCATCGCAACCGCCCGCATAATAAAATCATTGTAGGCGACTTTCACATCGCTGGCCTTGTTAAGTTTGGGCCGCAATTTAACCAGGTCGGTAACATCGGCCTTTACGCTGAGATAAAAGCAGGGAATTTCGTGTTTTGACTGCACCATTCTTTGTCCGGTTATCTTCTGAAGCCTGTTGAGCGGCAGTGCCGTACCGAGTTTGGGTGATGGCTCGGCCTTTTGGACCGGAGCCGGTTTAGCGGGCTTCGAGGAGGCGGCATCTTTGACATCCTGCTCGGTTATTCGGCCGGCAGGTCCGGTGCCCGTAACCGCCGCCAGGCTCACACCGAGCTGCTCGGCCAGTTTCCTGGCCCGCGGTGAGGCCTTTATTCTCTCGGGGGCCGGGGCTTCGACTTCCGGCTCGGCCGGCTGTGCGACAGGGGCTGTGGGAGCAGCTTCGGCGACAGGAGCTGGGGGAGCAGATTCGACTGCAGGAGCAGGAGCTACAGGAACTGGTTCGGCAGCAGGTGGAGCGGGAGCAGTGCCCTTTAAAGAGTCAACGAAGCTCTGCGGCACATCTTCATCCTTATCACCGACTACCAGAAGTGGTGCGCCCACAGGCAGCGTCTGGTCGGTCTCGGCAAGAATATATTTTACAAAACCTTCCGCCGGCGATTCCATCTCAAGTGTCGCCTTGTCGGTTTCTATCTCAAAAATCACATCGCCTTTTTTCACCTCGTCGCCGACCTTGACCAGGCAATTGACAATTGTCCCTTCCTCCATCGTCTGGCCGAGCTGCGGCAGTCTGACTTCTCTTGCCATTTATAAATCCTCAAATCTTAAATTTTGTTTTTCATCGTCCTGAGCCGGAGAAATTGCTTTTGAAGAAGAGATTCTTCGCTGCGCTCAGAATGACAAAAAGAGACTCTTACATTATACGATTGCCTTAACGGCTTCAACAATTTTATCTACGCCTGGAATACTGGCTATCTCCAACGGCTCACTCATTGGTGGAGGCACATCGGCCGCCGCCAGATTTACCGGTGCCGAATCGAGATAATCGAAGCCGTGGCTGCCGTCGTCAAATTCATATTCCATAAACTGTCCGCTTATCTCCCTGCCTGCACCGCAGGTGCAGAAGCCCTCGCTGACCGTAACCAGCCGCCCGGTCTTACGAACGGATTCGGCTATTGTTTTAATATCCAGCGGCTTTAGCGTTCGTACATCGATTACCTCGGCGTCGATGCCGTGCTGTTCGGCCAGAACTTTAGCGGCCTCCAGCGAGTACATCGCCATCCTGCTGTAGCTGACGATAGTCGCGTCTTTGCCGGGCCTTTTGATGTCCGCGACGCCAAGCGGGATGATGTAATCACCTTCCGGCACTGGGCCGAACTGGCCATAGGTCGCCTTATGCTCGATAAAGACCACAGGATTATCGCTGCGTATAGCGGCCTTGAGCAACCCTTTTGCATCATAGGGCGTTGAGGGCATTACCACATACAGTCCCGGCGGGTGCATAAGCCAGGCCTCGAGCGACTCCGAATGATGGGCGGCGATGCATCTGCCGACTCCACCTTCTGTCCGCAATACCATCGGCACTTTGGCCTTGCCGCCGAACATGTAGCGATTATAGGCGCCGACGTGAACGAGCTGATCCATTGCTATGGTAACAAAATCGACATACATAATCTCGGCCACCGGCCTTAATCCTCGGAGGGCGGCCCCGACCGCGGCGCCTGCAATGGCCGCTTCGGATATCGCCGTATCGATGACTTTGTCGGTACCGAATTCGGCCAAAAGTCCGCGAGTTGCCTGATATGCGCCTCCATAAAGGCCAACGTCTTCACCCATTACGATAACGTTTTCATCTCTTCTCAGCTCTTCCGCCTGTGCGGCCGAGACCGCCTGGGCTATAGTCATAACATCCATACCGAATTGAGACTTCACCACTGCTTTGGCCTGCTCGGTCGATTCTTTTTTTGTTTTGCCTGTCGCCTGAGCCAGAGCATTCTGAAACGCAGTGGTTGCTTCCATCACCTTGGCAGATGTGGCTTTCTCCGACTCGATAAGCGAAGCTTCGTAAGTTTCCTCGACATATACATCTTTAGTCAAATCCGCCGGGTTGGGCCAGGGACTGTCTATCCCGAATTTCGTAGCGGTTTCGATTGTATTAAAGGCCTTATCTTTAATCTCGTCAAGCTGCTGCTCTGTGCAAAGCGAATCAGCCAGCAGTTTTTCCCTTAAAACAATAATTGGGTCGCGGTCGTGCCAGGCCTTCTCCTCGGCCTTTGTGCGGTAGGCACGCGGGTCGCTTCGGCTGTGGCCGTACCAGCGATAGGTCTTGGCCTCGATGATAGTCATCTGATTTTCGACTCTTGCCCATTTTACTGCCGAGCTGACAGCCAGATACACTGCTACAACATCCTGTCCATCCACAATCATCGCTGGAACGTTATAAGCATAGCATCGCTCTGCGATGTCGGTAATATTGCTTGCTTTTCTGGTGCCTTCTATTTCACTGCCGGAGTACGGCACGCTCATTCCATAAAGGTTATTTTCGATTATAGCCACCAGGGGCACCTTCAGGGTGGAGGCCATATTCATCGATTCGTGAAAACTGCCGCAGTTGGTCGAGCCATCTCCAAAAAATGAAAGCACGACCCTACCGGTTTTTTTGTATTTCTCAGCCAGGGCCGCTCCGACAGCCGATGGCTGATTTCCCCCGACGATACCGGTTGAGCCGAGGTTATTTTGCTTCTCTACCTCGGCTATGTGCATCGAGCCGCCCCGCCCCTTGCAGTAGCCGGTCTCTTTGCCCATTAGCTCAGCCATCATGGCATTCCAGTGGTTCTGTCGGTCCTCTTCCGAGTCCGTATATTTATTGCCGATAGCACCACAGTGGCCGTGGCCCCGGTGGGTGGAGCCGATTACGTCACCCCGCTCTATAGCTGCGATAGAGCCGACGGCGACAGCTTCCTCGCCGGCATACAGATGCGAGGCGCCTTTGATAATATTCTGGCCTAAAAGGTCAAAGACCTTTTCCTCGAAGAATCGAATTTCATAAATCGTCCTGAGCCAGTCTTTTGCCTGTTCCAGGGTAATAATCTCGTCTTTTATAAGCTCTTTCAATCCCGGATGCGGCCTCTTTCGAGTGTCCTCGATACAAAAATCCATACTTCAAATCTCCATAAAAACTTCTCTTACGGGGGCAAAAACCCACTCCATTGCCCCATGAACATCGTTAAAACCTCATAATATAGCACATTTCAGTCCGAAATGGCAAATGAAAATCTGTTGTTGCTGCAGGCTTATCAAAATTGCGGCCGGTTTAATGCCGGATGCTCGACACTCGAAAATCGTTGTAACGAGCAGCAAGCGGTTCCTAACCGGTTAGGCGCCTGCAACTTTCTTGCGAAATGCCTCTGCCTCCCACTTGTTGATGAAATCGCGCTGCCTCTTGTTCAAGCTGCAAATTCCCCCCATCCGTTTGGCGTTGCTGCGAATAAAAGCCGAATAAGCCACGATGTCGCGGACCGTCTGAGCGACCTTCTTTTTTCCTGCAACAAAAAGGCCTGCATCTTTGACAAGAAATGCTAAGCAGTGCTTTTCTCCCTTCTTGATTTGCAGCGTCAATCTTTTTGCAATGTCGGCCGTTTCAATTTGCTCTACCCACATCGCAGGCCCATTGGAATATACCAGTTCATCCGGCGTCAAAACACCCGCTGCCAGCATTTCTTTGGCGTCCTTCCGGGCCATAAAGGCGGCAATCTCATTGTCGTAAAAAAAGCTTATGGTCGCTTGTTCACCGGTTGCCTCGAAAAATTCCCTGCGAATGCACTGTTTTATATTTTTGATTTTTTCCTGACTTACAGATTTGACTTTTCCGGCTTTCGGCTGTTTTAATTTGCTGTTGCAGCGGTTTATGACCTTGTGAACAAGCCGTAAGGCTGAATCGGCATTTCCCGTTGTGATGAAGAGGCCGTGTTTATGGAGAAAAAGAATTTGAGGTTTTTTGCCGAACCGTTTCTGATAATTACCCACTAACCTGGCGATTTTCTTTGCAAGAGTAGAGCCGGGATCCGTATAGGGTACCCAAAGAGGCGGAATGGCTTCCGTCTTGAAAAGCTTCTCAAGCATTGCCTTTCCGTTTTTTGCGTTTACGAAGGCTCCCGCCGCACTGGGGTGCAGATGTATCACGCACTTATCGAGAAAACCGTGTAAATGCGCCTCAACAGACGGCCGGGCCGGGCCCCTCACTTCGTCATCGCAGGCAAGGAGCAGCCGATTCACCACCTCAATTTCCCTCGCGTGGGTTTCGAGCCTGGCCAGCGACTTATCTTTTATAATCGACAGGACCGAATCCAGTCGCATCCTCCGCCAGCCCCTGCTTTTATTCATATCTTTTAATGCCGTACCGCTGGCCTTGATATACATATATTTGCCGTCTGCGGTCTTTACCGAGGTGTTACCTCCTCCGCCCTGAACAAGTGTGCTGTCCCTGCCGACCTTTTTTGATATTCTGATAAGCTGTGATAAGGCTTCGTCCATATTGTCAATGCACTCCTTCTTAGGTAATTTAACTCATCGACCTTATGATGTTATCGTAAGCACCATTTTGAATTATTATGTCCCCGGCAGCAGAAGCACAGTCTAACGTGGTGTTGCATCGGGTAAACCGCCGTCCACGGGAATTGTAGCGCCTGTCGTAGGTGTTTGATGCGTAACAAAAAACAGCACCGCGTTGGAAACATGCCTTCCTGTAACCCTGGCTTTGAGTAGATTTCTGTTCCGGTAATACTCCTGTAATTGTTTTTCATCGAGCCCGCGGGCCTTCATTCGACTCGGCCCAATTTCTTCCCATAGGCCGGATTTGTAGTCACCTTCGGAGAAAACAGCGTCCGGCGCCACCATGTTAACACGAACTCCATATTGCGCCAACTCTATACTTGCGATACGTCCCAACTGATGACATGCGGCCTTGGTGGCACTGTAAGCTCCGAAGCCCGCACCGGGGCTGGGAACATTCTTGCTGGATATAACAACAATATCTCCTCCAGTCCCCTGGAGAATAAAAAGATGTGCAGCTTCGGCAAGCGTCAGCAGCGCGCCTTCCACATTTACTTTTTCGAGCTTGCGAAAGTCATCGAGTTCTATATCCTTCAAATATGAGACCAGCGGGATGCCGGCGTTGACAACCAAAATATCAATCCCGCCCCAGGTTTGAATGACACTTTCAAAACCCTGTGTGACGGAGGCTTTATCAGTGACGTCAATCGGCACGCCTATTACTCGCCCACCTCCAATTTCCTTCAGGTCAGCGGTAAAATTGTCGAGTTTTTTGCCTGGAAGGTCTGTGGCCGCCAGTTGGCAGCCGTTTTCCAGCAGCCCCCGGCAAATTCCATAACCAATAGCACCGGCGGCACCTGTTACGAGAGCAACCTTATTCTTTAGAGGCAAATCAGAGT